>NZ_JACGBA010000012.1:0-53252 GCF_020137685.1 Campylobacter sp. RM9331 | reverse complement strand
TTCATTCATTGAGATTAGTGAAGTAAAAGAATTTATATTAAAGCAAGATTTAAATATAAAAGATATTCACGATATACACATTCATTCAATCTCTCAAGATTATCATATACTAACAGCTCATATAATCTTAGATGATTTAAATGAGTTTAAAAGTGTTTTACAAAAGCTTAATGCTTTACTTAAAAATGAGTTTAATATACATCATATTACTATTCAGCCAGAAATTAGCGAATAATTAGGAATTAACTTCCTAATTACTCTTCAATTAATTCTTTTTCGCCTTTTTTACGAGCTGCTATGATTAGTGGGACTCCGCTTAAATCATAATGCTTTCTTAATACATTTTGTAAATAGCGTTTGTAAGAAAAATGAAGTGCTTTTGGTCTATTCATTACAAGTGCGATTTTTGGTGGTGCAACGCTATATTGAGTAGCGTAATAAATCTTAACAAGTTTACCTTTATCGTGTGGCAATGGATGAGCTAGACAAGCTTCTTCTATGATTTGATTTAGTTTTGAAGTTTGGATTTTTTGAATGTAGTTTGAATGCACTTTTAAGATTAAATCTAAAAGATTTTTAATACGCTTTTTACTAAGTGCTGAAACGCTAATAATAGGTGCATAGGCTAAGAATTTAAATCTATCAAGCCTTAAATGTTTGCAAACTTCATCAAATTCTTTATCACTCTTACCACATAAATCCCATTTATTTAAAACTATAATCACGCCTAAATAATTCTTACCTAAAAGCCCAGCTATTCTTTCATCAAGCTCGTTAAATCCTTCAGCAGCATCTAATACAAGCAAGGCGATTTGAGAGTTTTCTAGCATTTTTTCGGTGCGATTTAGAGCGTATTTTTCTATACCTAAAATTTTACTTCTTCTTCTAATTCCTGCGGTATCAACAAATTCAAGCGTTTTGCCATTATATTCAATACTTTCATTTACAGGATCAATCGTAGTTCCTGCAATGCTACTTACAACACATCTTTCATCATTTACAAGTGCGTTTAAAAGTGAGCTTTTGCCTACATTTACACGCCCTAAAATTGAGATTTTTATATGATTTTCATCAATTTCGCTAACTTCATTAATGCCTTCTTCATCATATTCACCAGCTATGTTTTCATCTAAGAAATCTTCTAAGCTAAGCTCTGAATTATCAGGCACGAAAGTATCACGCAAATGTGAGCTTAAAAAATCATTTAATTCATCAATTCCCGTTGCGTGAGATACGCTTATATTAAATACATTTTTAAATCCAAAACGAGTAAATTCCAAGCTTCTTTCTTCATCTTTTTTACTATCTACTTTATTAATTACTAAAGCTGTTGGTTTTTTAAGCTTTAATAAATCATAAAAATAAGCCCTATCATCATCATTTGCACCCAATTTACAATCTACCATATAAACGATTATATCAGCGTCTTTTGCTTCTTTTAAGGTGTTCTTTTTAACATTTTGAAATAATTCATCTTTATCATCAAGCCCACCGCTATCTACTAAAATAGCCTTTTTTCCATTAATATCAACTATTTTTCTATTAGTATCTCTAGTAGTGCCACTAATATCAGAAGTTATCGCTAAGCGTTCTTTTGCTAAGCGATTAAATAGTGAGCTTTTGCCAACATTTGGCTTTCCTATTAACATTATTTTTTGCATATATATCCTTTATTAAAAAAGCTCATTTTAGCTATTATTGTTTAAGTCCTAGCAAAGTATCTAACATTTTATCAACCGTTGTGATGATTTTAGCACTTGCACCAAAACTTGCTTGATATTTCATAAGATTGCTTAATTCTTCGTTCATATCAACTCCACTTACTGATTGAAATTCTGCTGTTACATTAGCCAAGATAGCTTCGTTTGTTTTGTATAAAGTATTATTGTTTTCTGCACGACTTGCTATATCTGTTGTTAAAGACCTATAAAATCCTTCAAAAGTAGCTTGAGTGCTTTCTCCTTTAGTATCGTAAAAATCAATTTTATTATATTGAAGTTGATTGATTGCATTTGCTACATCGTTATTTCCATCAGCACCAGAACTACTTGCTCTAAGTAAAGTTGGGTCGTGTCTTAGGCTAGTATCTACATTTATATTGCTACCATTAGTGCCTTCAAAGAATTTCCCAAGACCAAAAATTCCAGGAAAATTAGTGCCATGATCTTCTACGCCTACTTTAAATCCATCTAGTTTAGGAATAAGACTAAAAATACCACTATCTTTTGTTTCATCATAAGAATAATCAGCTAAAAAATAATCATCAAAATCGTTTAAATTGTTATTATCATTATTATCATCTGTATTAGAATTAATTTTTTCTAATAAACTAGAACTTCTTACTCCACCTGTCATTGATGTGCTTGTATCAAGAGTGATTGTTTTTCTTGCTACTTCTTTACCATTATCGTTATATACGATTAAATCAAATGTGCCTGTTTTTAATCTATTATCTGCATTCATAATAATATCATCACTCTTTAGATGAGACATTTCATTTGATAATATTTGCTTTTGAGCTGCTCTTGAGTAGATATTGTTTGTTTCTGTAATCATAGTTTTTGCAAAAGAATCAAGATTGTTTATATAATCTTGCAAAATACCATCATCAAATCCATTAGTTTGGGTATTAAACTCACGACCCCTTAAATCAAGTTGAGCTCCTAATTGTCCCCCACTTAATTTAGAAGTTAAATCAGCAGTAGTTCCATCTTGAAGCTCATAATAAATCCTTTGAAAAGGGCTTCCTGCAGCAACACTATCTATTCTTAATGGATGAAATGTTGTCCCATCAACTATAGAAAAACCTTCAATATTTAAATGATAATCTATGCTTCCATCTTTTACATTTGTATCAAATGAAGCATTTTGTTCTAAATTCTCTTTAAAAACCGATGATTTAACGAGTTTTGAAAGTCTTAATTCTAATTCATCTCTTTTATCTCTTAAATCATTTGCCATAGAATCACCAGCGCTCTCACTTGCTGCTATTTGAGCATTAATTGTAGAAATATCCTTACCAATTCTATTTATTTCTTCAATAGTTAAAACTACATCATCATTTACTGATTTTTGCATTTTAAACATATCATCTCTAGTAGCTTTTATATCTTTTGCAAGGGTTGTTGCTACTTGAACTAGATTTATTTTTGTAGCACCATCAGCAGGGTTGCTAGCATAATTATTCCAAGCTTTTTGATAAGCTTGCAAATCATTTAAAATTCCAACATCTTTTAAATCAGGAAATCTTTGTGCTGCTTCTTCAAGTTTTGTTTTTAGATATTTAGTATGTTCAAAATTATTTGTATTATCACGCATTTTTGTGAAAACATACTCATCGTGAATTCTTACAATCTTATCAACCTTAGTTCCAAGTCCAATATCACCAGCTGGCACATGTAAAGCATCTGCTGCTGATTGAACCACTCTTTGCCTAGTATAATAAGGATTGTTTGCATTTGTAATGTTATGTCCTGTTGTAGATATTTGAACTTGTGCAGCTCCAAGACCACTTACACCTGTATTTAGTGTTGAAAATATACTCATAATTAACCTTTAAAACTTTAACTTGATTTAAGCTTGTTAGCAAAATATATTCCATATCGTAAAAATTTTATTAATCTTTATATTTATTTGAAATTCTTTTTTTGGATATTGATTTAAAAAATATTTTTTAATAACTTATATTAAAATTAAAAACTTATAATCCAACATTAAAATATTTATTAAAGGAAGAAATATGAAAATAATGGTAATTCAAGGACCAAATTTAAATATGTTAGGTCAAAGAGACCCTAGAATTTATGGAACTATGACTATGGCTCAAATACATGAACAAATGAGTATAGCTGCTAAAGAAAGCAATGTTGATATAGAGTTTTATCAAAGCAATTATGAAGGCGAAATAATTGATAAAATTCAAGAGTGTGTAGGAACTTGTGATGCAATTATTATAAATGCTGGTGGATATACTCATACATCAATTGCGATTGCTGATGCAATAGCAGCTACTAGAATGCCTGTAGTTGAAGTTCATATTAGCAATATTTATGCTAGAGAAGAATTTAGAGCTAAGAGTTTCTTAAGTCCTGTATGTGCTGGAACTATTAGTGGTTTTGGACCATTTAGCTATCATTTAGCATTACTTAGTGCAATTCAAATGGTTCAACAACAAAGAGCATTTATAGCAGCTCAAGAAGAAGCACTAAAAGCAAATAACGCTTAATGCCAAATATCAAGATAAATGAAGCGAGATATTTTAAAAGGATTAAGTATTATCCGTATTTTAGCAAGGATAATAAAGCTTATAAATATTTAGCTTTAATTTCTCTTGGTAGTAATATAGAGCCTGAGTGTGAAAGATTTGTAAGATTATTTAAAAAATTAAAATCTGATAGAAGATTTAAGATTATTCAAACTTCAGCATTATTAATAAATGAAGCTTTTGGGTATAAAGAGCAAAAAGATTTTACAAATGCTTTAATGTTTGTTAAAACAAGTCTTCACGCAAGAGAGCTTTTAAAAGTTTTACAACACTATGAAAATATTTTTCATAGGACAAGAAGTTTTAAAAATGCACCTAGAACTCTTGATTTAGATATTGTTTATTTTAGTGAAAAAACATATTGCGATAAGAGATTAGTATTACCACATTATGGTGCAGAAGATAGGATTAGTATAACTTTAGTATTAGGAACAATGTAAGGAAAAAATATGGCAATTAGGCAAGATAGTTTTAGAGTAGAAAAAGGACAAGATTATTTAGCTTATGTTAGAGATTATTATGGAGATGAAGCTGAAATAGTTGCTGTAACTCAAGTAGAAGGAAGAACTCCAACAAGCCCTGCTATGGTAGAAGTAGTTGTAGCTATTAATGATACAAAAGAAAAAAAGCAACCAATTGTAAATAAAAGAGCAGCGTTACACTACGAAAATAGTTTAAAAGAATTTAAAAGCGATAATTTTGATAGAAAAATAGCTATAGAAAATAAGCAAAATCAAAATGAAAATAAACCACTTAATCAAGATTTAAATTCTAAAAAAGAATTATCTAGATTAAAGTTTAATCCTAATTCTAGCAATAAGACAAAAGATGATAAGCAATTATTAAATGAGTTAAATAGCAAAGTAGATTATTTAATGAGTATGAGATGGGGCGAACTTGCTCCTGCTAGAAATAATCTTGAAATTCCACCTGAGTTTGCATTAATTTATGATAAAGCAAAAAAAAGTGATATGTTACAAACTCATTTAGATGAAATTATGAGAGCAACTCTTAAAAATATGCCAAAAGCTTTATTGAGTAATAAAGAAGCAATTACTAGATATTTTACAACCTTACTTAAGAGTATGATACCTTGCAGAGTTGATGCACCTATTAGAAAACAAAAAATAATTATGTTAGTTGGCCCAACAGGGGTTGGCAAGACTACAACATTGGCTAAACTAGCTTATAGATACGCATACGGAAGCAAAAGATACAAAACTGCTATAGTTTCACTTGATAATTTTAGACTAGGTGCTAAAGAGCAATTAGCTGAATATGCTAGGACTATGAGATTACCAATTGCATTTGTATCAACCGAAGAAGATTTACATAAAAACCTTGAGACTTTAAGTGGTTATGATGTGGTTTTAATAGATTCAACCGGTAATTCTCAATATGATAAAACAAAAATTGAAAAATTAGAAAGTTATTTAAAGGCTAGTGAGAGTGAAATTGAGGTTGCATTGGTATTAAATGCAGGTATGAAGTATGATGATATGGAAGAGACTTTTAATGCTTTTAATGCTTTAAATATTGATACTTTAATACTTACAAAATTTGATGAAACTAGAGCTTTTGGTAATATTTTTTCATTAATTTTTAATATTAAAAAACCTGTTTCGTTTTTTTCAATAGGTCAGAATGTTCCTGATGATATTTTAGTAGCTAATAGCGAGTATTTAATTAAATGCGTTTTAGATGGATTTAAAGGATAAATTATGCAAACACAAGCTGATAAATTAAATGAGCTTATGAAAAATGAGCATAAAGTAAATAAGAAAAATACAAAATTTATTGCAATTACAAGTGGTAAAGGTGGGGTTGGCAAAAGCACAATAAGTGCTAATATTGCTAATTTACTTGCAAATGATGGATATAAAGTAGGTCTTTTTGATGCTGATATTGGTCTTGCAAATCTTGATGTGATTTTAAATGTAAAAATAGGCAAAAATTTATTACATGTTTTAAAAGGAGAATGCAAACTAGCTGATATTATTAAACAAGTAAAACCGAATTTAAAACTAATCCCAGGTGATAGTGGTGGAGAGATTTTAAAATACAATAATTCAAGTTATTTTGACGCTTTTTTAGAAGATGCTGAATTATTAGAAGATTTAGACTTTTTGATAATTGATACGGGTGCTGGTATTGGTGGAACTACTTTACATTTTTTAGAAATTGCTGATGAAGTTATTGTTGTAACTACACCTGATCCTGCTGCAATTACTGATGCTTATGCTACTATTAAAGTTACTTCTGATGTAAGAAATGATTTTTTAATGCTTTTTAATGTGGTAAAAAGCGAAAAAGAAGCACTAGATTTATTTACAAATATTTCAAAAGTTGCATCAGCAAATATTAAAAATAATCCTGAATTAAAATATTTAGGATACTTAGAAAGCTCTGCTTATGTTATTGATTGTATTAAAAGTAGGGTTTTGTTTTCTCAAAGTTCGTCAAGAGAAACTAATCAATTAAAAAAAGCTACTAATAATCTTTTATCAAGATTGGAACGAAATGTGCTTAAAGATTCTGATTCAGGAAATATAAAAAGCTTTTTTAAAAGATTAATTGATAGGATTTAAGGTATATGAGAACGGATAATTATATTGCTTTTGTTACAGTTTGTGGATTTTTTATAGGTTTTATTTGTGCTGTATTTAAGATTGATGATCCGTTTATGATGATAGGTTTTACCTTATTTACTACTTTTGTTTTTTATATTTTAATTCACCTTGTTGTTCTTAATTTTGTTGATGCAAAGAAATTAGGTAGTAGGAATTTTGATAAATTTGCTTATGAAAATACCACAAATCATTTTATAAAAGAGCTTGAAATTAGAGAAAATAGAATGGATAAGATTATTCAGAGTGTAGAAAGTGAATTAGAAATTATCAAAAAGCAAACAAAACCTGCAAGGAAATATAATGCAAAAGCGGCTTAATGCGTATGCAAGTGCTTTAAGAAATGCTCAAGATGAATTAGCTGTTAAATATCAACCAGCATTAAGAGCTATGGCATTTAGATTAAAAGAACGCTTGCCTGCTAGTGTTGATGTTAATGATTTAATAGGTGTTGGGACTGAAGAATTAATCAAATTAGCAAGACGCTATGATGATTTACAAAATGATAATTTTTGGGGATATGCTAGAAAAAGAGTATATGGTTCTATGCTTGATTTTTTAAGAAGTCTTGATACTTTAAGCAGAAGCAATAGAAAAATTGTAAAAGATATAGAAAAAATAATAAATGATTATATAAATGATTTTGATGAAGAACCAAGTGATGAGTATTTAGCAAGTGAATTAGGTATAGATATAGATAAGATTAAAGAAGCAAGATTGGCACAATCAATTAGCTATATCGTTCCATTAGATGAACAATTACAAGTATTAAGCGATGAAGACGCTAATGAAAGACTTGATAAAGAAAATTTATTAGAAAAAATTACCGAAGTTTTAGAAGAATTAAATGAAAGAGAACAATTGATTATTCAGTTATATTTTTATGAAGAGCTTAGTTTAAAAGAAATTAGTGAAATTTTGCAAATTAGCGAATCAAGAGTATCGCAGTTGCAAAGTAGGGTAATTAATACATTAAGAAAAAGGCTAATTGATGGCTGATATTTTATCTCAAGAAGAAATAGACGCACTTTTAAATTCCGTTGATTCAGCCGATAGTGTCCCTGAAGTAAAGAAAGAAAACGATGAAAGGCAAATCATAATATATGATTTTAAGCGTCCAAATCGTGTTAGTAAAGAGCAACTTCGTGCAGTAAAAGGAATTCATGATAAATTAGCAAGAAGCCTTGCTACTCAAATTTCTCAAATGATGAGAAGTATGGTGGAAATAAAGCTACATTCAGTTGACCAGATGACTTATGGTGAGTTTTTGATGTCTTTACCAAATCCTACTAGCTTTAATGTTTTTTCAATCAAGCCTTTAGATGGAACTTGTGTTTTAGAGATAAATCCTAGTATTGCCTTTCCTATGATTGATAAATTATTAGGTGGAGCTGGAGAAGGAAGTGAAAAAAATAGAGAATTAACAGATATTGAGATTAACTTACTTGATAGTATTTTAAGAATTATGATGGGTAGGCTTAAAGAAAGTTGGTCAATAATTACTGATATGTATCCTAGCGTAGAAGCTAAAGAAAGTAGCCCAAGTGTTGTTCAAATCGTAAGCCAAAACGAAATAGTAATAATGGTTGTTATGGAGCTTACTATAGGTAATAATAGCGGTATGATTAATATTTGTTATCCTGTAATTTATTTAGAACCAATTTTAGGTCGTTTAGCAAATCGTGATGTAATGCTAGGCGAAACAAGTGCTAAAAAAAGTAGAAATAAAGAAATCAAAACCTTAGTAGGTCGTGCTGATATGGTCTATGAAGTGATTTTAGGCAAGGCTTTTATTAGTGTAGAAGAATTTTTAGGACTTGAGAATGGAAATATTATTAAGTTAAATAGAAATGCTGATGATAAAGCTATTGTGAGCGTTGATGGAAAAGATGTATTTTTAGCTCAATTTGGTATTCATAGATACCAAAAATCAATTAAGATTTTAGATTTAATTAAAACTGATAAAGATGAGGTTAAAAATATACTTGAAGCTTACGAACTAGAGCGTAAAACAAAGGCTGCAGAATTTGATAAAGTAGTAGAAATTCAAGAAGAATTGTCAATGGAAGATGAGGAAAAATTAGATGATTGATGAGTTTTTAGGTTTATTTGTAAATGAATGTATTGCCACTATTGAAGGGCTTACAGGAAAAAGTGCTAGATTTAGCGAATATAGTGAGTTTGATATTAAAAACAATGCCTTAAAGCCACCTATTTTAAAAGCAGTTTTTAAAAGCGAAGATAAAGAATTTGCATTTTTATCAAGTCCTGTTTTAATGAGTGCGATTTCTGAATGGATGATGGGCGAAGAAGAAATCTCAATGAATGAGAATTTAGGCACAGATGAGCTTGACGCTAGCAAAGAAGCAATTAGCAATATATTTTCAGCATTTTCAACTTCATTAAATGCACAAAAAGATTTACCTAAGTTTAATTTTAGCTTAGAAAAATGTGAGTTTTTGACTGATGAGTGTGATTTATCTAAGTTTTATAAAATTTATTTTTATGATGTAAATATCAATGATTTAAATGAGCAAATAAGTCTTGCTATCAATGAAAAAGCTTATAAGCTTTTAAATCCTAATTCAAATTCTACAAAAGAAAGTGAAGTAAGTGCGCCTAAAATGGATTTGGGTGAGTTAAAAAATATTAATTTAATAATGGATGTAAAGCTTCCGATTAGAGTTAGAATTGGTAGTAAAAAAATGCTTTTAAAAGATGTTTTAACAATGGATATAGGTTCTGTTATTGAGCTTGACCAATTAGCAAATGACCCTTTAGAAATCTTAGTTGGGGATAAATGTTTTGCTGAAGGAGAAGTTGTTATTGTTGATGGAAATTTTGGTGTGCAAATTACTAAAATCGGAGATAAAAAAGAAAGGTTAGAAAGTCTTAGATGAAATCAGTTACAATTTTTGGCTCGGCTAGATTTGATGAAAATAATAAATATTATAAAGACGCTTTTGAATTAAGTGAAGTTCTAGCAAAGAACGGCTATAGCATTACTACAGGTGGTGGCGGTGGTATTATGCACGCTGCTAATAAAGCTGCTTTTTTAGTTGGCGGGGTTGAGAGTATTGGTATTAATATAAAATTACCAATGGAACAAAGATTAAATGAATATTGCACTAAATCTATTGAATTTAGCGATTTATCTTTAAGAAAAAAAGCCTTAATGCAAAATGATGTAATGATAGTTTGTGCTGGTGGATATGGAACTTTAGATGAATTATTTGAAGTTTTAACCTTAGCTCAAACAAAATTAAGAAATTATAAAATCATTTTATATAACGAAGAATTTTTTAAACCATTAGTTGATTTTTTTAAAAATACACTTTTAAATTCCGGTGCAATTGATGAGAGTTCTTTAAATATTTTTAGCATAGCAAATACACCTAGTGAAGTTTTAGACTTAATAAAATAATTTTTTTACCGATATACCCTAAAGATTATTAACAAGGAAAAAGAATGAGAATAACAAGCTCTTATATTTATTCACAAAATTTAGGCAATTTTCAGCGTCAGCAAAATATGATAAATGACGCAAATAACCAATTAACAAGTGGTTTGAAGATTAATCAATCTTATGATGACGCTGGAATTTATTCAGAAGGTTCAAGACTTGTTTATGAGATTTCTACATTTCAGCAAATTAGCGAAGCTGCTAGTAAAGCTATAAATATTACAAAAAACTCTGATAAAGCAGTAGATGAAATGAGTAAGGCACTAGACCAATTTAAAAACAAATTAATTCAAGGTGCAAACGAAGTTCATTCTGATACTTCTTTAAACGCTTTAGCAAATGACTTACAAAAAATAAGAGATCATATTGTAAATATTGCAAATACAAGTATTAACGGACAATATTTATTCAGTGGAACTAATGTTGGGACTAAGCCTTTTGATGAAAAGGGTAATTATTATGGCAATGATGAAAATATGCAAGTTTTACTAGGGTCTAATGTGTATAATGATTACAATATTTCAGGTCAAGAGCTTATGAAGGGTGTTGATAATGATTATAAAAAAATAATCAGCACAAATGTTCGTTTGGTTGATAGAAGATATGATATTAATAAACCAGAAGAAGTGCATTATATTACTCAAGATAGTAAGATTAAAGACTTAATTGGTAAAGAATATTTAAAACCACAAGCTAATGGAAAAGAACTTAATGTGAATGATCATTTTTTAAAAAATGATGAAGGAAGATTTCCTGATACTTATTTTTATGTTCGTGGGACTAAGGGAAATGGTGAGAGTTTTAAAGCTAAGTTTAAGATGGGTGCTAGTGAAGATGTTGGTGCTATGCTTAATAAAATAGGTGAGTTATACGGAAATACTAAAGAAAATAAAGTAGTAGATGTAACGCTTAGCAATAATGGAACAATAGAAATTACTGATTTAAAAAATCAAGAAAGTAGAATTAATTTTTCTATGTTTGCAGCTACTGCTAAGGCTGATGATTTCGGACAAATTTATCCACCAAAAATACCTGATACACCACCAATGCCTATCATTCCTTTTCCTGTTAAAAGTGAGTTAGCAAGTGTAACTAATCCAAATGATTTAAGAAATAATAATGATGTTTTTGTTTTAGAATTTACAAATACAGGTAATATTGATACTTCTTTTACTAGCGATGGGATTGATTATTCTAGGTCTTTATTTAGTAAAAAAGATAATATCTTAAGCTCAAACATAGCTCAAGTAGATAAAAATAATAATGTAGCTACTAATGAGACTAAATTAGTTGAGGCTTCGCAAGGAACATTAAAGCTAAATCCAAATGATACTACAAGACCTGATAGCGTTTTAAAACTAGAAATTACTTCAAAAAATAAGGTACATTATTCAATAGATTTTAATATTACTCAAGGCACTGCAACGGCTAGCTATAAACAAAATGGTCAAGATAAAAAGGTAACCTTACCTATTACAAATGTGGTTTATGATAATAATCAGCATATTTCAGATAGTGTTAAGACAAATCCTGAAAATATAACATATAAGCAATTAGGAGATATTATTTCTATGTTTGCTAGTGATAATATCCCAACTAAAGATTATCAATTAGTTCAAAAATATCCAAATCAAGCTAATTCTCCTATGATTTTAAATAATGATGATAAAGCAGAATTAGAAAGGCTGTTAATTAATTCTAAAAATTCAGTTGATGTAGGTCTTAATGAAAAAGGTCAAATGACTTTAATAGACAAAGGTGCAACCACTACTAAAATAGATTTAGCTATATTTGACGCTAATACTATGAATAAAGATGAATTTGATTTTGGCGTTGATGCTAATGGTTTGCCAATTGCTGAAGGTTCTAAAAAGGGAGATTTGTTTAATTTTAATACAAATTCTACTTTAATTGTTGATGAGGGTAGGGTTGATATTATAAAAGACCTTGATAAGATGATAGAAGCTGTTAGAAATGGAAATTATAGAGCAGATAGCAATAATCCTGAATTGTTAAAGAGTGTTGGTATTCAAGGAGCTTTAAAAAGGATTGACCATTTACAAGATCATATTAATAAAGTTCATACAAAAATAGGTGCAACTCAAACAAGTATTCAAAATTCTCAAGATAGAGCGGATTTAATGAAAGTAAATGTTGAACAAGTTAAGGCGAAGGTTCTTAATTCAGACCCTGTAGAAAGCCAATTAATGCTAATGCAAGCGACAATTACCTTACAAGCTACTTTACAAGCTAGTGCGCAGGTTTCAAAATTAAGCTTATTAAATTATATGTAAGATGAAAAAAGAATTTATATTTATATTTGTTTCATTTATATTATTTTATTTTAGTTTCGGGCTGTTTTTGCCCGAAGCTAATGGATTGTTTTTAGCAAGTGCTTATTTTAGCAAGGGCTTAAGAATTTGTTTTGGAAATCTTTCTTATATTTTTTTATTAGCATTTGTAGGAAATTACTTATTTGTATATAAATCTTTTAAATATGCTTTAAAAATATTAGCCAATATAATTTGTAGTATTTTGATATTATCTTTACCTTTTTCTAGTGTTTTTGATTTTGGAATTATTAGCTTTTTAGGTTTTGTAAATATTGTATTTTTTATCTTGCTTGTATTTGTTTTAATTTATTTTAATCATTCTTATATTTATTCAAAATTACAAGATAAAGATAAGTTCAAAAATCTTTTTAAAAGCAAAGAAAAACCTATTAAAAAAGAAAAAATCATAAAAGAAACAAAAACTCCTAAAGAAGACAAATCAAAACCAAAAGAAGAAATTTTAAGTGATTTAGGCAATATTAGATTTGTAAAATCATATGAAATAAAAACTCCTAAAGAAGATGAAAAGACTAAAATTAATTTTACAAACGAACAAGGCAAAATAATTAGTGAGCCAAAAATAGTTTTAGAGCCTTTAATGCAGAAAATAAACAAAGATAGCATTAATAAAGATGATTTTAAAATAGTTAAAAACGAAATAAAAGAAGAAAAATCAGTAGAGCAAACCGAAGAAATACAAAATGAAATTCCTGTTTTAAATTCTAATGATTTTCAAGATATTTTGATAGTAGATGAGCAAGATTCTCAAAGTTTTGTCCCTAAAAAAGGCAAAAAAGTAGAGATTTTAAATGAGCTTGAAGAAAATAAAGCAATTTTAAAAGATATTGAATTAGGAGCGATTGAAATACCAAGAGATTTTGAGTTACCTAGTGTGGAATTATTAGATAAAGCCGTAACTACAGAAATAATAATTAATGAAGATGAGCTTGATGAGAAAATAAACGAGCTTTTAGCAAAATTAAAGCATTTTAAGATTGATGGAGATGTGGTTAAAACCTATTGGGGTCCTGTGGTTACTACATTTGAGTTTAGACCTGCTGCTGATGTAAAGCTTAGCAAAATTTCAGGCTTAGCTGATGATTTAGCTATGGCACTTAAGGCTACAAGTATTAGAATTCAAGCACCAATTCCAGGAAAAGATGTGGTAGGGATTGAAATTCCAAATAAAACTTCTCAAACAATTAATATTAGAACTATTTTTGAAGATGAATTATTTTCAAAATCTAAAAGTAAATTAACAATAGCCTTAGGTAAGGATATAGTAGGAAATACTTTTGTAACTGATTTAAAACGCTTACCGCATTTATTAATAGCAGGAACTACAGGAAGCGGTAAGAGTGTGGGTATTAATGCTATGATTTTAAGTCTTTTATATAAAAATAGCCCAAGGACTTTAAGGTTATTGATGATTGACCCTAAAATGCTTGAATTTTCAATGTATAATGATATTCCGCACTTATTAACTCCTGTAATTACAAGAGCAGAAAAAGCAACTTTAGCTTTAAAAAATATGGTTTTAGAGATGGAAAGACGATATGAATTAATGGCTAGCGTTTATACTAAAAATATTGAGAGTTTTAATGAAAAAGCACCTAAATTAGGACTTGAGCCTTTTGCTTATATTGTAATTATTATTGATGAGTTGGCTGATTTAATAATGACTAGCGGAAAAGAAGTAGAAACTTATATAGCAAGATTAGCTCAAATGGCAAGAGCAGCAGGAATTCATCTAATAGTAGCTACACAACGCCCAAGTGTAGATGTAATAACAGGTCTTATTAAGGCAAATTTACCTAGTAGATTAAGCTATAAAGTTGGAACTGGAGTTGATAGTAAGGTTATACTCGATTCTAAAGGAGCTGAGAGTTTGCTTGGTCGTGGAGATAGTTTATTTACTCCACCAGGAACAAGTCAGATAGTAAGATTGCACGCTCCATTTGCAAGTGAAGAAGAGATAATTAGAGTAGTAGAGCACCTAAAAAAACAAGAAAAAGCAAATTATGATGAGAGTATTTTACAAGATTCAAGCTTTACTCAAACCTATGTTAAAAATAATGATGATAGTGTAGATGAATTATTCAGTGAAGCTGTAAGAATTATGCAAGAGAGTGGAAAAACTAGTATTTCTTATATTCAACGCCAATTAAATATAGGTTACAATAGAGCTGCTAATATTGTAGAGCAGTGCGAAAAGCAAGGAATTTTGAGCGAACCTAATTCAAAAGGTGTAAGAAGTCTTTTATAAAAAAAATCTAAGGAGAAATATGACAAAAATAGGAAAAAAAGAATTTTATGTAGTAGCATTAATGTTGTTTGCTATGTTTTTTGGTGCGGGGAATTTTATTTTGCCACCAAAACTAGGAATGGATGCGGGGAGTAATTTTTATTTAGCGATTTTGTTTTTTTGTGTAACAGGTGTTGCTTTACCTGTTTTAGGCGTTGCTGCAGTTGCTAAAGCAGGAACATTAAAAGAATTAGCAAGTAGAGTAAATGTAACATTTGCAGTAATTTTTGTAGCAGTTATTTATATTACCATAGGGCCTTTAGTAGCAATTCCAAGAGCTAGCACTATGCCTTATGAAATAATGATTTTACCTTTTGTTGATAATGAATATAATGTATATTATTTAGCTTTTTATAGTTTTATATATTTTGCACTTAATTATTATATATGCTTAAATCCTAGCACTATGTTAGATACATTAGGCAAGTATTTAACACCGATTTTACTTATTTTAATAGCAGTATTTTTTATATGCACTTTAATTTATTCAGAAGTAAATGTTAGCATTCCTAATCAAAATTACACTACCCACCCAGTAGCAACAGCATTTGTAGAAGGCTATCAGACTATGGATGCGCTTGCTGCTTTAGTATTTGGGATTAGTGTTGTTGGGGCTTTAAAATCATTAGGAGTTACTAATAAACATCAATTATCATTGCTTACTATAAAAGCAGGATTATTTTCTGGAATTATTTTAATGATAGTTTATTTTGCTTTAGGGTATTTAGGCTATGTTTATGGTAATACCTTTAAAGACGCTAGTAATGGGGCTATTTTATTATCATTAATTAGTGATGATTTATTTGGTAGTTTTGGTAGATTTATTTTAGGATTTACTGCCTTACTTGCTTGTCTTACTACTACGATTGGTTTGATTGGCTCAAGTGCTAGTTATTTTAGTAGTGTTACTAAGATTTCTTATAAAACTTGGGTTATTATTTGGGTAGTTGCTAGTTTTGTTTTATCAATTCAAGGTTTAACGCAGATTTTAAAAGTAAGCGTTCCTATATTAATAGCGATTTATCCAATAGCTATAGTTTTAATAATTTTATCTTTAATAAATAATTTAATAAATGAGAGCAAAATCATTTATAGATTTAGCGTTTATACTGCGGCTTTTATAGGAATTTTAAACGCAATTGATAGCTCAATTTTAAGCATAAACGATGAAAAAATATTATCTTATTTAGGTATAGCTAAATATTTAGAAATGTTGCCATTTTACTCATCTATGCTTGGCTGGGTTATACCTGTGATTGTTATGTTTATATTAGGATATATTATTAATGCCTTTAGTAAAAAAGATGATTTTTAATTAAATCATCTTGTTACAATTCTACACACTTATTTCTTATTAATTAACAATTAATATCAAAAATTAAAATTTTGTGTTAAGATTAAGCATTTTTTAAAAGGAGTGCTAATGAAAGCAAAAATTTTAAAAGAAGCACTTAATTCACAAGAAATTCTAGTAGCACCAGGAGCTTCTTGTGCTTTATATGCAAGACTTATTGAATTAGCAGGTTTTAAAGTTGTTTATGCTACAGGAGCAGGTATGGCAAATATGCAGTTTGGTTTTCCTGATATAGGACTTGTTAGTATGAATGAAATGTTAGAAAATACAAAGAGAATAAACGACGCTACAAATCTTCCCGTAATAGCAGATATAGATAATGGCTACGGCAATGCTTTAAATGTTTATAGAACAGCAAAAGAATTTAGTAAAAACAAAATAGCAGCAATTCAAATAGAAGACCAGCAACTACCAAAAAGGTGCGGGCATTTTGATGGGAAAAAATTAATATCTCAAGATGAAATGTGTGCGAAAATCAAAGCTTGTAAAGACGCTTTAGAATATGATACTTTAATAATTGCAAGAACAGACGCAATTGCTGTTAACGGTTTTGATGATGCTATTAATAGAGCTAATGCGTATTTAGAAAGTGGAGCTGATATATTATTTATAGAAGCTCCTACTAGCATAGAACAAATGGCAAGTCTTCCTAAATTAGTAAAAGCTTATCATATTGCAAATATGGTAGAAGGTGGCAAAACTCCGATATTAAGCAATGATGAATTACAAAAAATGGGCTTTAATATAGTTCTTTATGCAAATGCTACTTTAAAAGCTGCTATTAAAGGTATGAATGATTTATTAAATCATTTAAAAACTACAGGCAGAACAGATAATGCAGAACATTTAATGATTTCTATGAAAGAAAGAAATAGAATATGTGAATTTGATAAGTGGATGGATATAGAAAATAAATTTAAAGGATAATTATGAAAATTAAATGCAGTGTTTATAGGGGTGGCACGAGTAGGGGGCTAATATTTAACGCAAATGACTTGCCTAAAGATAAAAGCACTTGGGCTGATATATTTAAAAAATCCATTGATTGTCATAACCAAAACGCTATTGATGGGTTAGGTGGTTCTATATCATCAACCAATAAAATATGCGTTGTAAAAAGTGTAAATAATAAAAATTATGATATTGAGTGGGAATTCTTTCAAGCTGGGGTTATGAAAGATAGTATAGATAATAAAGGCACTTGCGGGAATTTAATAGCTGCTGTTGGAGCTTATGCCATTAATGAAAAGTTATTTAGTTTTGATAGGTTTGCAAGCAATGTATGTGTTAGAATTTACAATACAAATATTAAAAAAATTATTGAATTTAAAGCTAATATTAAAGATGGAGAATTTGTAGAAAAAGGTTCTAGTATTATGCAAGGAGTTTTCGGTGGTTGTGAGCTAGCTGATGTTTTTATTAAAAATGCAGGGGCTGAACAAACAGGACTTAAATATCCATTAGGAAAAATTAGCAATTTTAATGGTTATAGAGCTACTTTACTTGATTTAATAAATCCATTTTTATATGTTGATGCAAGGGAATTTGATTTAGATTTTAATTTAAATTATAATGATTTTAGTGCTTTAAAAGCTATTGAAGATTTAAACAAATTAAGAGATTTTTATGCTATTAAATTAGGTTTTGCTAAAGATGAAAATGATTTAGAAAACAATCAAGCTATACCAAAAATAGCAGCACTTTTTAAATCTGATGATAAAAGTGAATTTGATATAGGAATTAGAGTTTTAAGCCTTAGAAATCTTCACAAAAGTTCGCCTGCTAGTGGATTATATAATTTAGCCGTTGCAGCATTAGAAAATGGCACTTTAGCAAATGAGCTTAGTGGTTTAACTATGATACAAAATGGTATTCAAGATGTAAAAATTAAACATTTTTTAGGCGTAGTAGATGTTAGCGTAGAGATAGAAAGTGGTAAAATCATAGGTGTTGGACTTAAAAGAAGTGCAAGAAGAATAATGGACGGATTTATTTACATTAATTAAAAGGAGAAAATATGAAGAAATTTAAATGTAGTATTTATAGAGGTGGCACATCTAAAGCTGCTTGTTTTTATGAAAAGGATATGCCAGCAAGAGTTAAATGGGGCGAGTTTTTAGCTGATGTTATGGGAACTGCTACAAAGCAAATTGATGGAATTGGTGGTGCTGCGTCAGTAACTTCAAAAGTAGCTATAGTTGATATTAAAAATAATGAATTAACTTATACTTTCGCTCAAGTAAATATTGATAAAGAAATGGTTGATTTTAATAGTAATTGTGGAAATATTAGCTCATGCGTTGGTGCTTTTGCTTATGATTTGGGTTTGATTGATTTAAATGATTCTAAAATGTATGAAAAAATCATTATAAAAGATGAGTGTGATTTAGAAAATAAAATAATTTGTGTTAGGATTTTAAATACCAATACAAATAAATATTTAAAGGCTAGATTTAAATTAAGCGATGATTTAAAGGGTTTTGAACCAGCAGGAGATACTAAAATAGCAGGAGTGCCAAATACAGCTAGTGAAATTAAATTAGGTTTTATTAATCCTGAAGGCTCTATGAATAAAGGATTATTGCCTACAAATTCTGCAAAACAAGTTGTAAATACAAGTTTTGGCAATATTGAAATTAGTATAGTAGATGCTGGAGCAGCGCTTGTGTTTATGAGAGCTAAAGATTTATTAAGTGGCAATATGTATGATGAAATTTCTCAAAACGAGCTTGATAAAATTGAAGAAGTAAGAAGTATAGCAAGTGAGCTAATTGGCTTAGCAAAAAAAGAAGAAGCAACAGCAAAAAATCCATCAGTGCCTAAAGCTTGTTTGGTTGATTTCGTGCAAGATTACACTAGCACAAGTGGTGCTAAAATATCAAAAAATGATATAAATGTATGCGTTAGAATGATGAGTATGCAACGCCCACACCCATCAATTGCAGTTACAGGAACGGTATGTATTTCGATGGCAGCAAAGACACAAGGCACATTAATTAATGAGCATTTAAGTAGCTTTTCTAATGAATTAGTAATAGCTCATCCAAGTGGGACAATTACGGGATTTATTGATAATGATAGCGTGAGTGTGATTAGGACTGCAAGATGCTTAATGCAAGGCTATGTATTTACTAGAAAAGATTATTAAGTTAAATTTCTAATTTAAATTCCTTTTTGGAATTTAAATTAGGATTAAGTATTTTATAAATTAATAATGGCTTATAAAATACTTTAAAAATTATTTGATTTGATATTATTTTTTTCGTGTTTATTTAAAAACTCTTTCATATTAGACACTTCACAAGTAAATCTTCCTAGACTTTCATCAGAGCGAATTACTCTATGGCAAGGTAGTATTATTAAATAAGGGTTTTTTGATAATGCAGTTCCTACTGCACGATAGGCTTTAGAATTTATTCTATATGCTAATTCTTTATAAGTTATAGTGTTTGCATAAGGTATATTTTTAAGTTCATTTAAAACTTCTTTTGTAAAAGCAGAAAATTTATCAAGATTAAGTTTTATATTTGTAAAATCAAAATCTTCTCCCTTAAAATACTTTAAAAGTTCAGATTTTACTAATGAAGTTATTTGATTTGGTTTTTCTTTTAAAGTAGCAAGATTTGTAATATCAACTGAAATCAAATACTCATCATTAGCTTTTATTAAAACTATAAAGTTTTTAAATTTTATAATTTCAATATACATTAAGAGCCAAAACTACCAGAACTACTAGCACCACTTGTGCTTTGGCTTTTAAAAAATCCACTACTTTTTGAAGCTCCTGCACTAGGTGTGCTTTTAAAGCTATTTACACTTCTTTGATATGTACTTGGGTTTTGATAATGCGTAGCTTTGTTTGCATTAAAATGTGAATTATTAAATAACTTATTGCCTATCCAAGAGCCAATGATTGCACCTGCTACAGAGCTTAGCAAAACTTCGCCTAATGAATGATTTGAGCCAATACTTTCATTTGTTAATGAGCTTTGATTTGCTTCTATTTTTGCATTTTCAGCTTTTATTAGCTCATCCATCTCAGCCTTGCTTAATACTCTTTCATTTCCATTTAATTCTTTTAGAACTACTCTTGTTTCATCGCTTGGAAATTCATCTTTAATTCTGTATTGTTTAGGAGCATATTCTTCTATTATTAAAAATGAGCCTTTAGCTTGTTGTTGCTCTTCACCACCACAAGCACTTAATAATGAACCAGCTACAATTGCAGTTAAAGACGCTTTGTAAGTTAAGTTATTTAAATTCTTAAACATTTTTCCTCCTAAATCTTTGATAATTTTTTGTTTCTTATAAATACTTGATTGTTTTCTAGTTTTATTTTTTTACTTTTAAAAAGCCTTGATATGAGATATTTTTTTATTTTTTCACGCTTTTTTTTCTTAAATCTTAATAAATATTCATCTATTAAAATCCATTTTGCTTTTATAATTACTGGTAGATTTATTTTATTTTTTAATTCTTCGTTTTCTTTTTTTAATTCTTCGTTGCTTAGTTTTAAGATTTTTATTTGTTCTAATAGCTCATCTTTAATAGCTAAACTATTTTGTTCTGGCTCTATTAAAACATAGGTTTTATTATCTTCTTTTATTGATTTTAAAGTGCCTCTTCTAATTCTATTATAAATAGCTTCTTTGCTGATATTTAAGTATTTTGCGGCGTCTTTTACTAAGAGTTTCATTTCTAACCTTTAAAAAGGGGATAACCCCTTTTTATTAAAGCTTTGCTTCGTAATGTCTTAACATATATAGGCGTTTTAGCATTTTTTTTCTAGCTGAAATTTTTTGTTTTTTGCGAATTTCAGTCATAGGTTCAAAAAAGCGTCTTGCTCTAACTTCTGTTACGATTAGGTTACGATCAGTTTGCTTTTTGAATTTGCGATAAGCCTCGTCAAAAGATTCGTTATTATGAACTTTAATCCCTGGCACGGCAATCACTTCCTTTCGTTGTAAAATTAAAAGTGCTAATTTATAAAAAAATTGTTAATAAACAAAATATTTTTTAATTTACTATTCTTAATTTTTAAAGACTAAAATTATCTTAAAATTACAAATTAAGTTAAAATTAAGGAGAACGTAATGGGAAATATTACAAATTATTTTAAAAAGCGGACTACATTTTATGTTTTACTTACCTGTATTATTTTTATTATTCCATTTATTAGAATAAATGGTAATCATTTATTTTTGCTTAGTTTTGATAAACAAAAATTAGATTTATTTTTCATATCTTTTAATACAAACGAGTTGTATTTAATGCCATTTTTATTAATTATGATGTTTGTATTTATTTTTTTTATTACAAATTTACTTGGTAGAGTTTGGTGTGCTTGGGGCTGTCCTCAAACTATATTTAGAATAATTTTTAGAGATTTAATACAAACTAAATTATTTAGAATTTATAGTGGCAGAAAAAATAAACAAAATAAACCAAGAAATAAAATATTTGCAAGAATTGCAAGTGTTATTGTGTTTTATCCAATTAGCTTAATTGCTGCAAGTAATTTTTTATGGTATTTTGTTCCACCTGAAGATTTCTTTACTTATCTTGACCATTTTAATGAACACTTACTTTTATTTGGAATTGTTTTATGCTTATCTTTATTTATAACATTTGATATTACTTTTATTAAAGAGAATTTTTGTGCTTATATTTGCCCTTATGCAAGAATTCAAAGCGTTATGTTTGATAACGACACAAAAAGTGTTATATATGATGAAAGTCGTGGCGGAATTATTTATAAAGATGGAGAAAAAATTATAAAAAAACCAATAGGCGGAGAATGTATAGCTTGTGAAGCCTGTGTAAAAATATGTCCAACTCATATAGATATTAGAAAAGGAATGCAACTTGATTGTATAAATTGTCTTGAATGTGCTGATGCTTGTTCAAATGTTCAAGCAAGATTTAATAGACCATCATTAATATCTTGGTCTAGCACAAAAGAAATAAAAACTAAAGAAAAACTTAAATTCTTTAGATTTAGAACTATTGTTTATATAGTTGTATTGTGTGCTATGTTTATTGGGTTAGTTTTAACGGCTGGTAGCAAAGAAACTATGCTTATGAATATAAATAGAACTACTGAATTATATACAATAAATAAAGATGAAAATTATGTTGATAATGCCTATGTTATATTATTTCACAATACTAGCAAGCAAGACCATAGATTTTATTTAGAAGTATTAGATGATGATATTAGTATTTTAAAACCTAAAAAAGATTTTAGAGTTAAAGCTGGTGAGAAATTAAAACAAATTGTTATTTTAAGAAGCGAGCTTAAGAAAGTTAAAAAACATCATAAGCATATTAATATAAGAGCTTATGCCTTAGATGATGATAAAATATTTACCATAAAGGATACAATATTTATATATCCTAAGGAGAAAAAATGGAAGGAAAAGAAGAAATAATTTTAAAAGTAGCCCTTGAATTATTTTTAGAAAAGGGCTATGAAAATACAAGTTTAAACGATATTGTTAAAGTAACTGGCGGTTCTCTTGCGACGATATATAAAAAATTTGAAAATAAAAATAATTTATTTTTAAAGGCTTTAAAATTTAGGGCAGAAGGTAGATTAGATAATTTAAAAACAATGATTGCTTCAAACACGAATTTGGATTTGCCTGAATTTTTAGAAGTGTTTGGCAATGAATATTGCAATTTTTTTGTAGGCGAAGATAATGCAAAATTTTTAAGATTAGTTCTTGAAAGAACTTATCAGGATATTAATGTAAAAAAAGAATGTGCAAAAGCAGATAAAGATGTAATAATTAGATTTTTATGTGAAGTATTTGAGAAAAAAATTAAAAAAGAAATTCTAAATGAAATAAGCGCTTATAATTTAGCTAATTTATACTGCTCTATGATTAGAAGTAATAAGATTTTTGATTTGATTTTTAACTCTAAAGAAATCTTTACAAAAGATGAATTAAGTGAGCATGTAAAAAATGTAAATATCTTATTTTTAAGGGCTTTGCGTTAATTTCATTAACTTAAATGTAATTATAATTACATCTTTAAAATTTAAAATTACAACAAGGAAAATTTATGAAAAGACTTATTAAATTAAGTTTCGTTGCTAGCTTGTTATTATTTACAGCTTGCAATGACAAGGTAGAGCAAAAGCAGCAAGAAATGCCACCTTCTATTGTAGATATTAAAAAAGTAAGTTTAGAAAATGCTGAAATTTATTATCAATATGCAGCGAAATTAGAAGCTAACAAAGATGTAGTAGTTTTGCCAAAAGTATCGGGCGAGATTAAAAAAATATTATTTAAAGATGGCGATTTTGTAAAACAAGGAACAATTTTATATAAGATTGATGATGAGCAATATAAAGCTAGTTTGGATTTAGCGTTAGCTGATGTTGGTGTTGCTAAAGCAAACTACGAAAATGCTAATACTGATTATAATAGAACTAAAGACTTATATGCTAAAAAAGCAGTTAGTCAAAAAGAATTTGATGCAAAAGAAGCGGCATTTAAAAGTGCAAAAGCTAGTTTAGATAGAGCTAACGCATCTTATAAGATAGCTAAATTAAACTATGATTATACTAATGTAAAAGCTCCATTTGATGGATATGTGCAAGCTTCATTGGTTGATGCTGGAAGTTATGCTAATGCAAATAATACTCAATTAGTAAAAATTGTAGATCAAAATACTTTAAAAGCTACATTTTTTATATCAGATACAAATATGGAACAAATTAAAAGAAATAATAATGATTTAAAAAGTGCAAAAGCTAATTTTACTTTAAATGGTAAGACTTATGAAGGTAAAGTTGAGTTTATATCAAATTATAATGAATTAGCAAGCACTAAGGCTTATGCGGTTTTTGAAAATACTAATCAAGAATTAAGTGCAGGAACCTTTGTTAGTCTTAAACTAAGCAATATTATGCAAAATGATTCTTTTGTAATTAGTAGAGAAAATTTATTACAAGATATTGATGGATATTATGTATTTGTTAAAGACAAAAATATAACAAAACAAATTCATGTTAAAACAATTTTTGATGATGAGAAAATTGCCGTAATTGACGCAAAAACAAGTGATTTAAAAGTTGATGATGAATTGATTTTAAATAATTATAAAAAGATTTATCCTGGCGCAAAAATAGCAACTAAGGCAGAATTTGGTGCGATGATGCAAAAGCAAGCTCCTAAAGAGCAGACTAAGGAACAATAATGTTTTCTAAGTTTTTTATATATAGACCAGTATTTGCGATAGTTGTTTCAATTATAATTACTATTGCTGGTATTTTAGGAATGAAGGGTTTGCCTATTGAAGAATATCCTAATGTAACATCTCCAACGGTTAGGGTAACTGCTAATTATTCTGGCGTTGATGCAGCTACGCTTTCTCAAAATGTAGCAAGTATTCTTGAAGACGCAATTAATGGTGTTGAAGATATGATTTATATAACTTCAAGCTCAAGTTCAAGTGGTTTGATGTTTTTAAATGTTTATTTTAAGGTTGGAAAAGACCCATCAAAAGCATTAATTGATGTTAATAATAAAGTTCAAAGCGTTCAAGCAAAAATGCCTGAAGAAGTTAAAAAATTAGGTGTTAGTGTTGATGAAACTAGCTCAAATATTTTAGCTGTTGTTTCGTTTTATTCTCCTGATGATAGCCGTGATGAAACTTATCTAAGTAACTATGCTACATTAAATGTGGCTGAAGAGTTAAAGAGATTAGAAGGTATTGGTAGTGCTGAAGTAATTGGAGCTAAAGATTATTCTATGAGAATTTGGCTTGATTCAGAAAAGCTTAATAAATATGATTTAAATCCAGCTGTTGTAAGTGCAGCTATAAGAGAACAAAACTCACAATATCCAACAGGAACAATAGGCGATTTACCTATGAAAGAAATTAGTCCATTTGTTTATACAATGAGCGCTAAAGGTAAGCTTAGTAAGGTAAGTGATTTTGAAAATATCATAATAAAAGCACTTCCAAATGGAAATATTTTATATTTAAAAGATATAGCAAGAGTAGAGATAGGAACTAAAAACTATGGTTTTGCCGGACTTAATAATGGTAAAAAAATGGTTCCTATGATGATTAATTTAAAATCAGGTGCAAATGCTATAGCAGTAGCTAAAGCTGTGCAAGAAAAATTAGAAGAGCTAAGCAAATTCTTCCCAAGTGGTGTTGCTTATAGTATGCCTTATGATACTACCGATTTCGTAAAAGATAGTATAAGCGAAGTTGTTCAAACATTTGTTGAAGCTATTTTACTTGTTTTAATAGTTATGTATATGTTCTTAAAAAACCTTCGTGCAACTATTATTCCATTAATTGCTGTGCCGGTTTCTTTACTTGGAACTTTTGCTTTCCTTTATGTTTTTGGTTTTACAATCAATCTTATTACATTATTTGCTTTAGTTTTAGCAATCGGTATTGTTGTTGATGATGCTATTGTTGTTGTAGAAAATGTTGAGCGTGTTTTTAGAAGTGGTATTACAAAAGATGTAAAAGCAGCTACTAAAATGGCAATGGATGAAGTAACCGGACCTGTAATTTCTATCGTTTTAGTATTAAGTGCGGTATTTATTCCTGTATCATTTTTAGATGGATTTGTAGGGCAAATTCAAAGACAATTTGCAATTACTCTTGTAATTTCTGTTTGTATTTCAGGTTTTGTTGCATTAACGCTAACTCCTGCATTATGCGGTATATTATTAAAAGACCATGAAGATAAGCCTTTTTATTTAGTTAAAAAATTTAATGACTTTTTTGATTGGAGTATTAATATTTTTGGTAGTGCAGTTGCAAAAGTTTTAAGACATGTAATTCCAAGTTTAATAGTGGTTGCTATATTCTTTTATGGAATTTTTGCCTTACTAAAAATTATTCCTAGCTCACTTGTTCCTAGCGAAGATAAGGGTGCTGTATTAGTTTTATCACAATTAAAATCTTCTAGCAACCTAGATAAAACTCTAGCCTTTAATAATAAAATCTATGATATGGTTAAGAATAATCCTGCAGTAGAAAGTATGATTTCTTTAAATGGATTTGATGTAGAGAGTTCAGCTCTTTCTCCAAGTGCTGGAATTTCATTTATTACATTAAAAGATTATAAAGATAGAAAAGATTTAGGTATTAATGGAGATAGTGAAAATTTAGCTAATACTTGGATGAAAAATATGTGGCTTGACCCTGATGGTTTTGCATTTTTCTTAAATCCACCACCGATTATGGGGCTTTCTTTAACAGGCGGATTTGAAATGTATGTGCAAAATAAATCAGGTAAAAGTTATGAAGAAATTAAAAAAGATATAGATACTTTACTTGCAGCAGCATCAAAAAGACCTGAATTAACTCAAGCAAGAACGACTTTAAATACTGATTATCCTGAGTTAAAAGTAAGTGTTGATGAGAAAAAAGCTAAAATTTTAGGGCTTAGTTTAAGTGATATATATTCAAATTTAAATTTAATTTTTGGTTCTGTTTATGTGAATGATTTTACTGCTTTAGGTAAAAATTTCCAAGTAAATGTAAGAGGCGATGAAGAATTTAGAAATAAAAGAACAAGTCTTGAAAATATTTATGTTAAAAATAGTGAAGGCAAAAGTATATCTTTAGCTAGTGTTGTTGATATTAAGCCAAGTGTAGCAGCGTTTTCAGTAACTAGATTTAACCTTTTCCCAGCTGCAAAAGTTACAGCTTCGCCAGCTCCAGGATATACTAGTGGAGATGCTATTAATGCTATAGTTGAAGTATTTAATGAAACTATGAATAAAGATGAATATTCTTATGCTTGGGCAGGAAGTTCTTATGAAGAAGTAAATGCTAGTGGTAGCGGTTCTACTGCATTTGCATTAGGTATGGTATTTGTATTTTTAATACTTGCAGCTCAATATGAAAGATGGTTAATGCCACTTGCAGTAATTACGGCAGTTCCTTTTGCAGTATTTGGAAGTTTAGCAGCAACTTATTTAAGGGGTATGCAAAATGACATATATTTTCAAATAGGTTTATTATTGTTAATTGGTCTTAGTGCAAAAAATGCTATATTAATTGTTGAATTTGCTATGGAAGAAAAATATAAACACGGCTTAAGCACTTATGATGCAGCTATAAAGGCGGCAAAACTTAGATTTAGACCTATTATTATGACTTCTTTAGCGTTTGGTTTTGGTATTTTACCTTTAGTATTTAGCGAAGGTTCAGGTAGTGCTGCTAGACACTCACTTAGCACAGGGCTAGTTGGTGGTATTATTATAGCTTCTAGTATATCTATTTTATTTGTGCCTTTATTTTTCTATTTACTAGAGAGTTTAAATGATAAGGTTTTTAAAAAGAAAGGAAAGCAAATTAATGAATAAGCTTTTAATATCAGCAATCGCAGCTTTATTTTTAGCTGCTTGCTCTAGTGTTAATAATTATGAGCTTAAAACTCCAAATAATTTAGATAATAATACTAAATTTGAAATTAAAGATTGGAGAAGCTTAGGCAAAGATGAAAATCTTAATCGCTTGATTGAGATTGCTATGGAAAATAATGAAGATGTTAAAATGGCTATTAATAATCTTTTAATAGCTGAATCAAATTTAGTAAGTGTTGGGATTAAAAGAGAGCCTAGCATTAATCTTGGAATTAATGCAAATGAGAGATTAATTAAACACCAAAAGCCAACTTACGGACATTCTTTAGGTCTTAATTTATCTTATGAAATAGATTTATTAAATAAATTTGGTAAGGCTAAAGATAATGCTATTTATAGTGCTAATATTAGCGAATTTGATGTAGAAAATACTTATCAAACTATTGGATTTAGTATTGCAAAACTTTATTATCAAGTTGTAGCAACTAATAAAAAAATAGAAATTTTAGAAGACTTTATAAATAGCTATGAAAAAACTTTAAAATTAAAAGAAGAGCAATATAAATTAGGCTTTATTACAAAATCAGTTCTTTTACAAACTAAAGAACAATTTACTCTAAATCAAACTAAATTAAGAAGTTTAAAATTAGAAAGAGATTTATATATTAATTCTTTAGATATTTTAGTTTATGGATTAAATCAAGAAAAAGAACCAATTAAATTTGCTAATAACTTAATAGAAGATTTTGTTATGCCAGCTACTATACCAAGCTCTGTTATGACAAATCGTCCTGATATAGCAAAAGCAATTTTAGATGTAAAAATAGCTCATAATAATGCAAAAATTGCTTGGGATAGCTTTTTTCCAACCTTTACAATAGGTGCTGGTGTTAGTTGGAGTGGAGATACACATAATGTATTTTCTGACCCTGTTGGTTCAATTACTGCTAGTTTGTTACAACCTTTATTTAATTTAGGTGATGTTGATGAGCAAGTAATTAGAGCAAATTTAGCTCAAGATAATGCAGTATTAGGCTATGAAAAAGTAGTAAAAACTGCGTTAAAAGAAATAGAAGATGCTATTTTAAAATATAATAATGCCGAAGTTAAATTAAGAGATTATGATGAAATAGTAAAACTAGAAGAAGAAATTTATGAGTTTAATAAGCTTAAATTTAATGAAGGAGAAATCAGCTTTTTAGAATTCTTAGATAGCGAAAGAGCTTTACAAAATAGCTTAATAGAGCAAATTGATTTAAAATTAGGCAAGATAACTGCAGGAATTGATGCTTATAAAGCTATTGGAGTTAAAAAACTTGAATTTAGGAAGTGATTTTTATATGAACCTAGCCTTAAAAGAGGCTTGGAAATATCAATTCTTAACTTATCCAAATCCTGCCGTAGGTTGTCTAGTATTAGATAAATACGGCAAGATTTTAAGTATTAAAGCACACCAAAAAGCAGGAACATTTCACGCAGAAAGATTATGTGTGAATGAAATCTTAGAAAAATATGGAAAAGATGCTTTAAAAGATAGTGTATTTTATGTAACTTTAGAGCCTTGCAGTAAGCAAGGTCGCACTCCACCTTGTCATGAATTATTAATAAAATATAAAGTTAAAGAAGTAAATATAGGCTCAAGTGATAGTTCTCAAAATGGTATAAATGAATTAAGACAAGCTGGAATTAAAGTAAATCTTGGGATTTTACAAGATGAATGCGATAAATTAATTGCTCCATTTAAATTCTGGCTAGATAATAAGCCTTTTGTTTTATTTAAATTAGCAATTAATCTAAATTATAACAATGAAGGTAGTATTAGTAATGAGTATTTAAGGACATATTTTCACGAAATTAGAACCAATATAGATTATTTAATAATTTGTGGCAATACTTTAAGACTTGATAATCCTATGCTTGATGCTAGATATTCTACTAGCAAAAAAGCACCTAATTTATTAGTATTTTCAAAATATTTTCAAGATTTAAATTCTAATTTTAAATCTCTAAATATTTTTAAAACTAATAGAGAAATTATTTTTGGTAAAAATCCTTTAAAATTAAAAGATGAATTGCAAGAGCAAAATATTAAATTTGTAATGATTGAAGGCGGGTTTAATGCCTTAGAGCTTTTCAAAAATCAAATAGATTGGTTGTTTTTACAACAAAGTAATTCTACTTATAAAAATTCAAATAACTTTAAGTTAAGTTTAAGTCCTATTTATCAAAGCACTACAAAAGATTTTTATAATAAACCACACGAATACCAACAATTCGGATTTTATGAAATAAGGGAATAAATGTTAGAAAAATATTTTGAAAAATTCCTAGTAAATTCTAGGTTTATTACAATCTTACCTGTTATTTTTGGTCTTTTAGGTGCTTTTATGTTATTTTTTATTGCTAGTTTTGATGTGTATAAGGTCATAAAAGTTACATATACTTATTATTTTTTAGGTGCTGATATTGACATTCACGAAGAAGCTGTAAGCACTATAGTTGGAGCTGTTGATTTATATTTAATGGCTTTAGTTTTTTATATATTTTCTTTTGGAATATATGAATTATTTATAAGCGATGTTGAAGAATTTAAACAATACAAACAAAGCAAGGTTTTAGAAGTTCATAGTTTAGATGAGCTAAAAGATAAGCTTGGTAAAGTTATTATTATGGTTTTAGTTGTTAATTTTTTCCAACACGCACTTAATTTAAAATTTAGCTCAAGTATGGATATGCTTTATTTAGCAATCGGTATTATGTGTATTTGCCTTGGATTATGGGCTTTACATAAAAGTGATAATAAATCTAAAGAACACTAAGGAGCAAAGATGATATTTATAGATACTTGTTTTGGAAAAAAAAGTGATGTTATGCCTATTTGGATGATGCGTCAAGCAGGTAGATACCTAGCTGAATACAAGGCTACTCGTGCTAGAGCAGGAGATTTTTTAAGTCTTTGTAAGGATTATAAATTAGCTAGTGAAGTTACGCTTCAGCCAGTGGATATACTAGATTTTGATGCGGCTATTATATTTTCAGATATTTTAGTAGTGCCACTTGAGATGGGCTTACCACTTAAATTTGAAGCAGGTGAAGGTCCTGTTTTTGATGAGATAATATCAAGTGAAATTGATGTAGAAAAATTAAATATAAATGCAGCTAGTAAATTAACTTATGTTTATGATGCTATAAAATTAACTCGTGAAAAATTAGCTTCAAATAAAGCTTTAATAGGATTTTGTGGTGCTCCTTGGACTTTAGCAACATATATGATAGAAGGAAAAGGCTCTAAAACTTATGCAAAAAGCAAAAGAATGATTTATGAAAATCCAGCCCTAGCACATAAATTATTAGCAAAAATTACTGAAGTTTTAAAAGAATACTGCGAAAATCAAATAAAAGCAGGTGCTAATGCTATTCAGATTTTTGATAGCTGGGCTAATGCGCTTGAGCCTAGTGCTTATTTGGAATTTGCTTGGAAATATATTCAAGATTTAGCGAGTTATTTAAAGACAAAATACCCACATATTGCAATAATTGCTTTTCCTAAAGGAGTAGGTGGTTTTATTGAATGCTTGGATGCAAAAATTGATGTTTTAGGCGTTGATTGGAGCACTCCACTTCAAGTAGCAGCAAAAACTCCTTATGTATTGCAAGGAAATCTTGAGCCTTGCAGACTTTATAGTAAAAAAGCTATAAAAGAAGGCGTTGAAATCATAAAAGAACTTACAAAAGATAAGGCTCATATATTTAATTTAGGGCATGGAATTTTACCTGATATTCCAGTAGAAAATGTAAGATATTTAATAGATTGTGTAAGAAATGCTTAGTTTAATATCTCTTGGCGGGACAATTTCTATGCGTAATTTAGGCGAAGGAGCAATTCCTAGCCTAAATGCTGATGATTTAACAAGTTCATTTAAAGACATTAATGCAATAACTTTTAGCAATATCTCAAGTCCAAATATAACTTTTTCAATGTTAATTGAAGTTTTAAATCTTGCAAAAGAAGAGATTAAAAAAGGCTCTAGTGCTGTAATTATTACTCAAGGAACTGATACTTTAGAAGAAAGTTCATTTTTTTGTAATTTATTTTGGGATTTAGATGAGCCACTAATTTTTACAGGTGCTATGAAAAATCCTAGCGAGTTAGGAAGTGATTATCTAGCTAATATTAGCAATGCAATTACTTTAGCAAATAGTGAATTAGCAAGGGGTTTAGGTGTGCTTTGTGTATTAAATGATAGCGTTCATTCAGCACAATTTATCCATAAAAGCAATTCATTTAGTCTTGAAACTTTTACAAGTTTTAATCGTGGTTTGGTTGGAGAGATTAAAGAAGGTAGGTTTTATTTATTTAATAATAATTATAAAAGGCTAAAACTAAAGCCTTTAAAAGAAATTACTAAAAAAGTAGCCCTGCTAAAAATGTGCCTTGATTTTGACAATGATATGCTTGAATATGCTTTAAATAATTATGATGGTTTGGTAATTAGTGGCTATGGAGCAGGGCATGTAATGGCTAGAGCTATGCCAATTATTCAAAAAGCAAATATTCCAATAATTATGACAAGTAGATGTGAAAGTGGTAAAGCAGGTCTTAGAACCTATGCTTATGCTGGAGCTGAAGTTGATTTGATTAAAAATGGTGTAATTATGAGTGAATATTTAAGTGATGTTAAGGCTAGAGCTTTATTAATTAGTGCTTTATCTTTAGGAATTACAAATATAAAAGGTATGATTGAAGAATTGATTTAAAGGCAAATAAATTGCCTTTAAACTTATAGTTTTTCTTTTATTTTTTCTGCATCAAATCCAAAATATTTAAATACATCTTTTTCTTTACCACTAGCGCCAAAACTATCCATTATGAAAAGCTCATCGCAGTATTTATATAATTCATAAGACCTTGCAGCTTCTATTCCGATAATCTTGCCTTTTAATAAAGATTTATCAAATTCTTTATCAAATAATTCAAAGCAAGGCATACTTAATACATTTATATTTTTATCTTTTGCAATTTCAAGTGCAAGTGCAACTTCGCTACCACTTGCAATTATTGTAGCTTCTGCATTATCGCTATATTTTATAAAATAAGCTCCCTTGCTAATATCAGGAATGCTTGTATTTAAGCTTGGAAGTGCTGAGCGACTAAGTGTGAATGCACTTGGATTATTTAGCTTTAAAGCTACTTGCCAACAAGCTATATTTTCAGCCATATCAGCAGGACGGAAAGTGTATAGATTAGGAATATTTCTAAGAGTGCTGATTTGCTCAATTGGTTGATGAGTTGGACCATCTTCTCCTACTCCTATGCTATCGTGTGAAAATACAAAAAATGCTTTTAAATTCATTAAAGCCGCTAATCTTATTGAAGGCTTTAAATAATCACTAAATACTAAAAATGTAGCACAAAACGGATGTAAACCATATCTTGCCATTGCATTTATAATAGCACCCATTGCATGCTCACGAATACCAAAAGCTATATTTTTACCACCATTTCTAATATCTGCATAATCTTTTAGATAAGTTTTATTTGATGGTGCTAAGTCCGCTGAACCACCTAAAAATGTAGGAATTTGTTTTGCTATTTCGTTTAGACAAGCGTGGTTGCTATCTCTTGTAGCGTAATTTTTACTTAAATCAAGTTTAGAAAAATCCACATTTAAATCTTTTTTGCCTTCTAAATAAGCTATAAATTCTAATTGTTCATCATTAAATTTATTTGCTTTATCCCAACTTGCAAAATACTCATCACTTCTTCTACACATTTTCTCAAAGCCATTTTTAGCTTCACTATCTATATAAAATTCATTTTCATTCCAATTAGCTGCTTTTTTAGCTTTTAAAGCTAGTTCAGCACCTAGTGGTGAGCCGTGAGTTTTCTCGCTTCCTTCTAATTCACAAGCACCTTTTCCAATCTTGGTTTTAGCTATGATAATACTTGGACGCTCAGCATTTTTAGTCATTTCTAAAGCCTTGCTAATTTCATCAAAATTATGCCCATCAATAGTATAAACATCAAAGCCAACACTACTAAATCTAGCCTTTATATCATCACGAAATGCTTGTTTTACATCGCCTTCAATACTAATTTCGTTACTATCATAAATTAATACTAAGTTATTTAAATTATGAACATTTGCTAAAGAACAAGCCTCATAGCTAATTCCTTCTTGCAAATCCCCATCTCCACAAAGGCAGTATATTTTATGATTTAACGAATTATTTAGTTTGCTACTAGCAAATTTTGCTGCCATTGCGAAACCAACAGCATTTGCAATACCTTGACCAAGTGGGCCTGTATCTATTTCTACTCCGTGAGTTTTAATCTCAGGATGCCCTGCTGCAAGTGAGCCTAATTGGCGAAAATTTTTAAGCTCATCAAGACTTAAATTAAATCCACTTAAATGTAAAAATGAATATATTAAAGAACTTGCGTGTCCGCCTGAAAATACTAATCTATCACGATTTATATGATTTTTTGTATTTAGATTAATTTTTGTGCTAAGCACTGCTAAAATATCACTAAGCCCCATTGCTACGCCTGGATGACCACTATTTGCACGATTAATCATATCTACACTTAAAAATCTTAAATTATTTGACATTTTTTCTAACATTTATTTTCCTTTGTTAATTGTTATAAAGAATTGAAAATCCCCGTTTTTATTCTCGTCTTTAATATATCTTTGGATTAATATATTTAAAACACCGCTTTGTTGAATTTGTTTATTAAAATCTACTTTAGTATTTACTATTACATTATTTACTCTTAGGATTTTATCTTTTAGCTTAAAGCCTAAATTTTTATTTGAAATTCCTATTACATTTAGATTATTATCTAAAGTTATTCCTAAAGAATTTGAAATCTGTTTTTTAACAATTGCTTTTTTTGTTGTAAATACTGGTTGTTCGTATATTTTAGGACTTACAACAGAGCTTATATTAATTTCTTCATTATCTCTTAAAACTTTTAAATAAATAGTGCTTTGATTTTCTGCAAAAAGTATTCTTTCGTTTAATGCCCTAAGTGATTCTATAGGCTTATCATCTATGCTTAAGATTTCATCATTTAATCTTAAGTTGCTATTAAAAGTAATACCACTTACAAAATATCTATCCCCTCTTTGAGTAAATGTAGCACCAATATCGCCCCAATAAACATCATTATATTTTTTAAAATGATTTAAATAGCGATTTCCTATAAATTCTCCATTTAATAAACTAATACCTAAAACCTTGCAACAAGGAGAATTTAATAAACCAATTTTTGTATTAAAATCAAGCTTATCTCTTTCAAACAAACCTTGAGCTAGATATTTTAAATGTCCTATATATTCTTTTTTAGCATCAATAATTCCTAGCCAATCATTTCTAGTTCTTGTTGTTTCATCATCTGTGATTGGCTTTATTAAAGAAAAATCAGTCCTTACTAAATAAAGATTTAAAAATGGGTCGTATTTAATGTATGAATTTAATTTTGTATCAGGTAATTTTACTACAGCTAAAAGATTTTCATCTAACACAAAAGCAGGTAAGCCTTCGTAATTTAACATACTTGCTTTATTTTTTTCATAACATGCTAAATAATCATCAAATGTAGGTCGCTCTACGCCAAATAAGGTCGCTACTAACATTAAAGATAATGCAAGTTTTCTCATTTTCCTGCCTTAAAAAACATATCAGCCGCAGCATTTTTTGTGCTTGAACTTGCACTTTCTAATGCTTCATTTAGTGCAGAAATTAATAATATTTGCATAGATGATTTGTCTTTTAATAATTCATCATCTATTTTTATATCAATTACTTGAAATTTGCCATTTACTTTAACTTCTACCATTCCAGCACCACTTTTTGCTACAAATTCTTTATTTGCTAATTCGTTTTCAAATTCTTTAGCTTTATTTTGGACATCTTGCAACATTTCTTGCATTTTAGAAAAATCAAAATCTTTAAACATATTCACCTTTCAATCTAATTTTTTCTTCATAATTGTGTATTTCATCTAAGCATTCAAGTGCTACTTTTTCATCTAAAAATGGATATTTTACACCTTTTATTTCTTGGTAATCTTCATCACCTTTACCTAAAATCATAACACATTCATTTTTATTTTGAGCTAAAAGTGCTTTATAAATTGCTAATCTTCTATCAATTACAATATTTATATTTTTTAATTCGTTTTCGCTTAAGCCATCTATCATATCTTTAAGAATAGCAATAGGTTCTTCATCTCTTGGATTATCACTTGTTAAAAATAAAGTTTTTGCATAATGACTAGCTATTTTTGCCATAGGAGTTCTTTTACTTTTATCGCGATTACCACCTGCGCCCAATACTACTATTAATTCTTTATGCTTCATTGCTTCTAGCACATTAGCAATTCCATCTGGAGTATGGGCAAAATCTACTATTATTTCTTTATTATATTTATTAGGAATGCTTTGCATTCTTCCCATTACCCCTGCATAATTAGCAATAGCATTAGTTAAATCATCTTTATTAGGTTTTACTAATTCATTAACACAAGCAAAAGCTGCAAGAAGATTATAGATATTAAATAAGCCTTTTAAAGAAGAGCTAATCTCATAAAGCTCATTTTTAACAGCAAAAACTGCTTCAATACCATCAATTAATGTATAAGCTTTTACGCTATATAAAGCAGGATTTTCTATACCATAAGTAATAGCACCTTTTACATTATAAGAAAATTTATAAGCATCTTGATTTATTATTTTTAAGCATTCATCTTGAAAAAAACTTGCTTTACAATTTGCATAATTTTCAAAAGTTTCGTGAAAGTCTAAATGGTCTTGAGTTAAATTAGTATAGATTTTAGCAGCGAATTTCATATCTCCACAGCGATTTTGTGCAATTGCGTGAGAGCTTACTTCCATTACAAAATATTCGCAATTATTTAAAGTTGCAATTTGTAAATACGATAATAATTCTAATAAAAATCCTGTTGTTAAAGATTTTGCCGCAACTTTTTTATCATTACAAAATGCCCCACGAGTTCCACATAAAAATACTTTTTTACCTAAATCAAGCAATATAGAATAAATTGCAGCAGCGGTAGTGGTTTTACCATTTGTGCCTGTTATACCTATAATTTTTATATTTTCATTGATTTTTAAAAGTTCTCTTGCTTTTGCTTCGTTAATTACTAAAGCACCTTTAGATTTTGCATCGTTTTCGTATTTGGAATTTGAATTAGTTAGTAAAAAATAACAACCTTTTTCACATTCATTTGAATTATCTGTTATGTAAGAATTATCTAAATTAACTTTCATAGTTTTTCAAAAGCTTCCTTTCCACCTTCAAGATTTATTAGCGAAATATTGCTATCAATTTGTTCTTTTAAAGCCCTTTCAAGCCCTAATTTTAAAGTGGTATTTGCAGCAGCACAACCATGACAAGCACCAAGTAATTTTATATAAACAACCCCGTTTTTAACACCCAAAAACTCCAAATCACCACCATCATTATGAAGTATGTGAAGCTTTGATTTTAGGACATTTAAACAAGGTTCAATTAATTCTTCATCACTAAATATCATAATTTTTCCTTATTGTAATTTGTGTTATTGTGCTTTAATAAAATAAATATTCATTAACTAAGTTAGATGATAATTTTTATTTACAAATATTTTTTTAGGAGAATAAAATGGCAAAAGAATTAACAAGTGAAAATATTAATTTAGCTAAAAAAGGCGTTGCTTTAGTAGATTTTTGGGCACCATGGTGTGGACCTTGCAGAATGCTTGCACCTGCTATTGAAGAATTAGCAAATGAATTTGAAGGTAAAGCATTAGTGGCTAAAGTTAATATTGATGATTGTGAAGAATTAGCTGCTGAGTTTGGAATTCGCTCAGTTCCTACTATGTTATTTTTCAAAAATGGCGAAATAGTTGATACGGTAATTGGTGCTCAAGCAAAACAAGCTTTAGCTGATAAATTAAACTCACTATTATAATAAAATGATAAATCTAGCAGTATTTGGGGCAAATGGTAGAATGGGTAAGGAGCTAGTAAAACTAGCTTTGGCTGATGAGAATATTGATTTAGTATATTCTTTTACTAAGGAAAATAATGATTATAATGAGCTTTTTAAAGCTAATGTTATAATAGATTTTTCTACTCCTGCTGCTAGTGTTGAGTTACTTGAAAAAGCTAGCTTATTAGATAATCCACCAGCTTTAGTTGTTGGAACTACTGGGCTTAAAGATGAATATTTTAAAAAAGCTAAAACTTATAAAGGTAAGTTTTTTTGGGCTTCTAATACTTCATTGGGTGTTGCAATATTAAATGAACTTACGAAAATTGCTGCACTTGCTTTAAAAGAATTTGATATAGAAATTTATGAAAAACATCATAAACATAAAGTTGATGCTCCTAGTGGAACAGCTCTAACATTAGCAAAAAATGCACTTGAAGCTAGAAATAAAGCTTTAAATAAAGAGCATAAGATTTGCTTTAACAGAGAAGGCAAAAGAGAAGATAACGAAATAGGTTTAGTAAGCCTTAGAGGTGGAAGCGTTGCAGGGTATCATAGCGTTGGATTTTATGGAGATGATGAAAGTATAGAATTAATTCATAATGCAAATTCTAGAGTAATATTTGCTAAAGGTGCTATTAATGTAGCAAAATGGCTTATTACTAAAGAGAATAAAAATTATTCTATGAGTGATTTTGTAGGTGAATTATTAAATAAGTAAATTATAAAAACATATTTTATTTTTAAGATTGCTTATAAAATTTGCAATTAGTATTGCTTAATAACGAATAAAAATAATACCCTTAAACAATACAGGTTTAAAATTTATAATCGTTATTTGAGCTTAATTTTTACAATATAAGTGATTTATAAAAAGGGCTTTTGCTTTATAAAATGTTTTTAAAGTCCTTAAAATGTAATTTAATAATTTTTGTAAAACCTACTAAATAGATTTTAAAATCAATTTATGTGTTAAAATTGATAGAATTTTTTATTAAAACAGATATTAAAATTTTTAAGAGAATTTAAGCTAAGATATTTTAAAGCTTCACAAAATAATTAGTATTCAAATTTATGGATTATTATTTGCTTTATTAAAATATTTATAAAATTTTTTATTGCAGAGCAATTGTTGTTGTAAAATAAATTTGTTTTTATATTCTTTTATATTCATAAATTTATATATCAAACTAGAAATAAACTTATAATTCAAAGAATTTTATAAGCATATTCTTATTGGTTTATAAGTTTATAATTAATATCAATAAAATACATATTTTAAGTGATATTTAGAAATTACGATTTCTCGTAATTTCTTAGTTTTAATGTAAATCTTTATTTAGTTTAATTGCTTTTTTATTAAAGCCTACTTGAAGTTTTCCATTAGTTGAGTTTAGTCTAAAGTGTAGGGCATTTAATCCTGATAATTCTTTAGCTTTATAAACATTTTTATCAAAATTAAAATTAGGATTTGCATTCTTAAGTCCATCACATAATAACAATTCAACCTTGCTTCCACCTAAAATTGCAATACCTGCATCAATTACACAATCATCTCCTAAAACTATTCCTGTAACACTATTTGCTCCTAATAAACATCTTTTACCAACACTAATTGGTGTGCCATCAGTCCCGCTTAATACTCCTAAAATACTTGCACCACCGCCAACATCACTACCTTCGCCTACTATTGCAGAGCTTGAAATTCTACCTTCACACATTACCGAACCTAGAGTTCCTGCGTTAAAATTCACATAACTTGCACCTGGCATAATCGTTGTTCCATTAGCTAAATGTGCTCCTAATCTAACCTTAGAAGTATCTAAAATCCTTGTATTATCAGCTGGGATTATTGTTTGTAAATATCTTGGGAATTTATCTACAAAATCAATTTCAGGATAAGTTTTGCTAAATTTTAATTCAGCTTCAAATTCTCTTAAATATTCTAATTCATAAGGTTTTGAATTGCTCCAAGCAAGATTTTTTAATAGTCCAAAAGCTCCATTTAGATTAATCTCTCTTGGTTTTACGAATTGTCTTGATAATAAATGTAGTTTTAAATAAACACTAGCAATACTTTTAGGTGCTTCATCGCTATTTAGTGCAACTAGGAAAAATCTTTCATTTTTTATATTTTTTAAAGCCGCTTTTAGGCTTATTATATTTTCGTGTCTTTTGCCATCGTTTTCAAAGCATTCAAAATGTTTTAAGATATTTTTGATTTGCTCTTCTTTAAGCTCGATACAAAACTCACTTTCATTTTTGTAATTATTTAGTGCTAATTCTTTAAAATACACAGCAAAAGTGCCGAAATTTTGCATATAATTTACATTTGCAAAATCAATATAAATTAATTCTTTGCTTTTTTGTCCGAAATACCCAACTCCTAAAGCAAACGCAAGTGGTTTAAAAAAGTCTTTTTCGCTTTGAACTTTTTCACAAAATTCATTAAAATTATTCATAAAATCTCCTTAAATCATATAACTTGTTTGATATAAAGTAATTAGCTCTTTATAAAGGTCTTCATCACTTCGTTTTTCTATAATACCATTACTTGGAAATAATCCATCATAAATCATTTGAACATTTTTAAATCTATTAGGGTGTAAGTGTGCTAATAGCTTTGCTGATATTTCTTTTCTTACTAAAACGGTTGGCGGGATTAGCCCTGAATGAAGCATTTCTCTAATCATTGATGAGCGATATTTTATGTGATGATGAGCTCCGTGTGGGCATGATTTTGTGCTTACCATTACATTGCATTTATTACAAAATACAAATTCAGGTAAAACTATTAGCTCTAAGCCTGTTTTTTTAGATAATTCATCTATAGCTGTATGTGCTAAATTATTATCATAAAACAATCCTAAACCTTGATGGTTTTGTCCTATTACTAGCTTATTTGCACCAAATGAACTTGCCAATAAACATTCGTAATTTGGGTCAAGATAAGGACTAAATAAATCTATGTTTTTTAAATACACAGGGAAAATTCTCTCAAGTGGTAAAAAGTTTTTCGCATAGTATTCAAAGCATTCTTTTTTTGCTTGAAAATTTAAAGAATTTGTATCATATCCTTCAACTACGAAAATTATCACTAAATCAGCCTTATCAATAGTCCATCTTAGCATTCTTTCGTGTGCTCTTGTAATTGGGTCGGCATTTAGGATTAGGGCTGTTATTTTTTTGGCATTATTTTTTTTGATTTTATTATTTAGAGCAGTTTTTACTTTTTTAAATTCATTATTAAAAATCTCAACCTTTCCTGCTATGCAAGGATTTAATTCTTTATCTAATTTGCAAGTATTTGCACTAAATATATTTGTGTATGCTTTATCATTATCAAAAGTAGTTGCTTGAGTGATTTTTCCTACTTTTTTATCATTTAATATTAATGTAATTTCATTGTTAAATTGATAGTTTTTAATATCATTATTTAATTCGTAATTAGGAGAAAAAGCCAAAGTACAGGCTGATATATTTTTATCAATTGTGGCGGAATTAAATTCTTTAAAAACTTCTTCTTTATTTGGTAAATATCCATTGGTATTAAAAGAATTAATTTCAATTAGACTTAATATACTTAATTCTTTTTCAGTAATTTTTATTTCTTTTATTTTATCTTTTATTGATTCCATATTTTCTCCTTTTTTCCCAAAGTGATTTTCTGCTTAATCCTAATTTTTTACTAAGTTCTGTATCAGAATAGCTTTTTTGCCAATTAATTATCATATTTTTTATGTAATCATCAATTGTTAGAATTTCTCCTAATGCTAGTGTATTTGAATTATCTTCTAGCTCAATTATATTAAAGCCTTCAATATCGGCATTTCCATTAGTGTGAAATATAAAATTTTGCCCTTTACTAAGCTTTATAATTTGCTCTAATTTAGAGCCTTTTAAAACTTGAAAATTTGTAAAATATCTAATATCTCTATCTCCTACTAATAAATTATTTAGATTAAATGAGCTACTTAAATCAGTAAAATGAATATTTACATTATGAGAGAATACATAATTAAAAACATAGCTATCTGCTAAGATTTGCTTATTTGTTTTTATTAGTGTTGGAAATACTAATCTTTTTGCTGTATGAAATTTTGAATCAATAACTGATTTTATATAGCTACTTAATGCGGTATTTTGAGCTTTTAGCTTGTTGTAGCCATAAAAATAGTTTATTTTTCTAATAAGTTCTTCTATCATAAAAGGTTTTTGTATGTAATCATACGCTCCAGCTTCAATAGGCATACTAACTGTATCACTACTCACATAAGAAACTAACAATAATATAACGCTATTTTTATGATTTTGAATAACTTTTAAAAAATTATCTATATTAGTAGATAGCAAAATAACATCATAATATTTGTTTTTTATATCTTTAAAATCATTTGCAACTTCACAAATATATCCAGCATCATTTAGCTTTAAAGCCATACTTTGAGCTAAGTAAATCTCATTTTCAACTATTAATATTCTCATACTCGCTCCAATCAAATAATTTCATATTAACAACTACGCTTACGCTTATACCTTCGCATCGCCCAACAAAACCTAGTTTTTCTGTTGTAGTAGCTTTTATATTAATATTGCTTGTTTTTAGGGTAGTGATTAAATTCTTTAGCATTTCTTGTTTATATTTTAAGAGTTTTGGTTTTTCAGCACATATTGTAATATCAGCATTAATTAGCTCGTATCCATAAGATTTGCATTTATCATAAGCAAGTTTTAATAGTTGCATAGAATTTGCGTTATGATAATTATCATCATCAGGGCTAAAAGCAGCTCCAATATCTCCTAAGCCACAAGCTCCAAATAAAGCATCAGTAAATGCGTGAGCTAATACATCTCCATCAGAGTGTGCTTTTAGAGCGTATTCTTTTCCTAGTCTTACACCTGCTAAGATTAATTCTTCATTTTTATTATCTTCATCTAATTTATGCCCTACATTAGAGTGGCAAAACTCATGAACATCGTATCCATATCCAACAAAAATATCTTTACTTGGCTTTGCTAGATTGAGTAATTTTAATTTTTGCAAGTCATTTTTTGTAGTTATTTTAAAGCTTAATTCATCTCCATTTATAGCTTTTATTGTTCCGTTATTTGCTAATATTGCCGAGCTTTCATCTGTAAAATTTTTTAAATTCGCAGATTTTAAAGCAGAGCTTTTGCTAAGTTGTGGGGTTTGAACCAATCTTAGTTCATTTCTATTTAAATAGCATTGTTTTTCTTCATTATAAATTGTATCAACAATTTTAATAGCTGGAAAAACGCAATCATAATTTTTAGCATTTAATATAAGTTCGTTTAATACATTAGGATTTATAAAAGCTCTTGCTACATCAGTAATTAAAACATATTGAGAATTTACTTTTTCTAAAGCATTTTCAATACTTTCAAATCTTTCTTTACCGCCTTTAACATAAATATAATTTGGCTCTTTAACTTCATAAAAACAAGGCTCATCACAAACAATTATTATTTTTGAAAACTTATATAATTTCTCAAATTCTTTTGCTAAATATAGCCATAATGGGGATTTATTTATATATAAATTTTGCTTTTTACAAGGTAAATTAAACCTAGTAGAATTACCTGCAGCTAATAAAATAAGCGTTATATCCAACATAATTATCCTTAAAATTATGATTTTGAGTAAGTTTTTAACATAATTTTATTTAAATCTTATCTAAAATGTAACATTTTTATAAATTAAATTAAAAATTGTTACATTCCGTAACAAGTTATAAAGATACTATGATTTTTTTAGCGGGAATTTGAAATTGAATTACATCATTTATTGAGTAATTTTTACATAATTTATTTTTTTTACCAATTGCTTTGATGATTTGATTATTGAAATTTAATGTAAAATAAATTAACTCATCTTTAATATCTATATTTTGAATAATTGCATTAAAGCTATTTTCTTTATTATTTTCTAATTCTATAAAATTAATTTTTGTTATTAATATAACTTCATCAAATAATTTTAGATTTAATTCAGTAAGAGCAGCTACTGAAATATTTGCTTTTATTAAGTCATCACCGCATTTGCAAGTTAGATTTATATAATTTTTCTCATTTTTAATCTCAACTATTTTAGCCTTAATTTTATTTTGAGCTGATAGTTTATAGGTAAAATCATCATTGAGTTTGGCTTTAAATTTGCAAAACTCTTCATATTTTTTTAATATATTTTCACTAAAAGCACTTAATTTACTTCCTTCTTTTCTTGAAGTATTTGAAAATAGATTATACTCACTAGCTTTGCTTATTTCATCAAGACTATCCCAAGCATTTTTATAAGAAATATTCAAATTCTTAGCAGCTTTGCTAATGCTTTTGTCTATTTTGATTTGTTGCAAAAGCAATATATGTTTTTTTGTAATTTTTACATTATCATTTAAAATAAATTCAATTTCTAGATTAATTTTCATAGTTTGTTCTTAATATTTTTTTGTTATTATTTGCCAAAAATACTAAATATGGAGTAATTTTGTGATAAAAAAATTATTTTTTATCCTTTCTTTGATTACGCTAGTAGTTGCGAACGAAATTGATGATTTTGAAGCGGAATTTAATCAAGTAGAAAGAGTAGATAAATTTTATAATTACAATAAAGCTGTTACTAGTTTTAATTATGCAGTTTATAATATGAGTTTAAGACCACTTAGCAATATTTACAATACTATCACTCCTCCAATAGTTAAAAAAGGTGTTAATAATTTTTTCCACAATTTAGGGTCTCCGCTTAGATTTATTACTTTATACTTGAGTGGAGAATTTAAATCAGGAACTGCTGAATTAGGAGCATTTTTAGGTAATACCACATTGGGTTTAGGTGGTATTTTAAGACCTTTTAAATATGAAAAAGAAAGTGATTTTGGCTTGATGCTTGCTAGATGGGGTGTTCCACCAGGAGAGCATATTGTTTTACCATTTTTAGGACCTTCAAATGTAAGAGATGCTTTGGCTTTGCCGTTTGATTATGCTTTAAAGCCTAATTTTTATTTAACTAATAATGCTAGTATTAGCGTTTCTACTTTTGGGCTGATTGATAAAACAAGTAGTAATTCTGTTTTAATTAATGAAGCTTATAAAAGTATAAATCCTTATGTAACAATAAGGGATTTTTATGAAAAAAACCGAAAGGAATTAGAATGAAAAAATTATTAATAATAGCTTTAAGCTTAGCAAGTTTATATGCTTACAAAATTGATACTTTTAAAGATGACATTGTTTTAGATGTTGCAAAAATACAAGATATCTTTAAAGGTGATGGCAACGATAAATCACAAGATTTATTTAATTTATTAAAAGATGATTTAGATATTGAATTAATGACAAAATTAGTTCTTTCAAAAAACGCTAATGAGTTAAGCGCTGAAAAATTAGCAGAATTTCAAAATATTTTTATAGAAAGACTTAAAAAAGATTTTTCATCTAAAATTGATTTGGTTAAAGGTAGTAGCCTTGAATTAACAAGCACTAATATAGATGATAAAAGATGTCAGGCAAATATGAAAGTTGAGTATGAAGAACAGGTTAAAGAAATGATATTTAAGTTTAGAATTATCAATAACGAATGTAAGTTATATGATATTGATATTTTAAATACAAGTTTAATAGCTAGTTATAGAGCTCAGTTTTTAGATATTATAAAACAGAGTGGAATTAATGGCTTATTTGAAAAGCTTAAATGAATAAAATAATTAATTTTCTTCTTGTAAATTCTAAAAAAGTTTTTATGATAACTCTTTTACTTTGTTTAGGGTTATCATATTATTCTACAAAGATAGAAGTTGAAGCAAAATCAACTAGCTTTTTCTTAGAAGATGATAAGGATTTACAACTATTTAATGAAAGTATAAAAACTTTTGGTTCTCAAGATTTTTTAGTATTAGCCTATAAAAGCCAAGGCGATGTCTTTAGTATTGAAAGTATTGAAAAACTTCAAAATATAGAGAAAAAACTATTAAAAATAGATGGTGTTAAATCAGTTCTTAGTATTTTAAATGCTCCATTATTTTTAAGTGATGGAAAAAGTATAAATGAAGGAGCTAATTTATTAAAAGCTAAAGATGAAATAAGTAAAAATAAATTTTATTTAAAGAATTTAATTAGCAAAGACTATTCGGTTGTTGATTTTTTAATATATGCAAACAATCCAGATGATTTGATTGTTACATTAAAGCAATTTGCGCTTGATAATGATTTGATTTTAGGTGGGATGAGCGTTATTGCAAGTGATATGATTACTTATGTTAAATCTGATTTATATGTTTATGGAATAGGGTTGTTTGTATTATTATCAATTGCTATTTTTATATTTTTTAGAAGTTTGTATTTTGTATTTGTTTGTATGTTTATATGCTTAATTTCTCTTTTTAGCACGACGGGAATTTTGGCGATTTTGGGTTATAATATAACCGTTATTTCAAGTAATTATGTAGCATTGGTTTTAATTATTACAATTTCTGTTATAGTGCATTTATTATCTCATTTTTCAGAACTTATAAACTTTAATAAAAATACAGATAGATTAACACAAGTAAGACACACATTATTAGCTAAAGCAAAACCTAGCTTTTATGCTATTTTAACAACCGTAGTTGGGTTTTTAAGTCTTGTTTTTTCAGGAATAAAACCTATTAGTGAATTAGGTGTTATGATGAGCATTGGTATTAGTGTTAGCTTGCTTTTATGCTATTTATATTTGCCTTATTTGTTACTTGCAAAAAAAGATTTTAAAAATGTATATTTTGCTAAAGAGCCTAAGTTTTTATTGTTTTGTGCAAATACTGCAATAAATCATAGAAAAATAGTATATTTTGTAAGCTTGATAATAGTTGTTTTTGCCATTGTTTCAATTCCAAAGCTTAGTGCTGAAAATAGTTTTGTGAATTATTTTAAAGATAGTAGTGATATTAAAAAAGGTTTATTATTAATTGATGAAAAATTAGGCGGAACGCTTCCGTTAGATGTAATTGTTAAATTTAACGATGAAGACGATGAACAAGTTGATGAGTTTGCTGAATTTTTAGATAATAGTGATAAGTATTATTTAACACCATCAAAAGTAGAAATTCTAAAAAAAATTCATAATTTCTTAGAAAATCAAAATTATGTAGGCAGTGTTTTAAGCCTTTATTCGCTTTTAGATTTTGCAAAATCTATGAATAATGGTAAGGATATTGATGGCTTTTTGCTAAATATATTGCAAAATAACCTTGAAGAAAGCACTAAAAAGCAAATTATTTATCCATATTACAACGAAAAATCAAAAGAATTTAGAATAGCAATTAGAATGGTTGATAGTGATAAAACTTTAAAAAGAGCTAAATTTTTAAAAGATTTAAATGATAATTTAAGAGAACTTACAAAAAATGATAATATAAATATTCAAGTAAGTGGAGTTATGGTGCTTTATAACAATATGCTAAGCTCACTTATAAGCTCTCAAGTAGATACTCTTAATTTTGTTATACTTAGCTTATTTGCATTGTTTTTAATAATTTTTAGAAATATAAGATTTAGTATTATTGGAATAATTGCTAATTTAATTCCTATTTCATTATTGTTTGCGATTATTGCTTTTAGCGGACTAAGCCTTGATTTAATGAGTATTACAATTGCTGCAATTTCTATTGGAATTGGAGTTGATGATATAATACATTATGTGCATAGGTTTAAAGAAGAAATCAAAAAAAGGAATTTAAATGATGCTATTAGGGCAAGTCATCAAAGTATTGGTTCAGCACTTTACTATACAACTTGCACTATTGTTTTAGGATTTTGTCTTATGATGAGCTCTAATTTTACACCTACTATTTATTTTGGATTACTGACTGTTTTAGTTATGATTTTATTATTATGCGGTTCTTTGTTTTTATTGCCATCACTTATAATTAGTTTATATTTTAAGGGTTATTTTAAAAACGAATTATCAAAGAAGGATTTAAGTGCTTAAGTTTAATAATATAATTTGGCTTTTAAGAAAAAATTTTTTTATTACTTTTATTTTGCTTGTATTGGTTTTGTTTTTTAGTTTTTATGTGAATTTTACAACCGTCAATGATAAGCTAATTAACAATAATAAATTGATTTCTCATAGTATTCAAAATGCTATAAAACAGCATAAAATTAGACTAGATTTATATTCAAAAGCACTTGAGATGGATCCTGATTTAAAGAGTTTGGATTTAAATACATTTTCAGCATTTTATTATCTTAATGAAGATGGAGAAGTCTTAGATAAATTTAGTAGTGATGAGGTTGACCCTTTAAAAAAATTCATAGAAATTAATACTAGAAATTTAGTAGATAAGACTACTTATATTAGTGAATTAATAACCACAAAAGATTTACAAAGTAGCATATATTTTGCAAAAAAATTAGAGAATAATAAAAATACATTTTTGGTTGCAAAGCTTGATTTAAAAGAACTTTTAAAAAGTGTGAATAAATTTAATACAGATTATATATTAGTAGATTCTTTTGGTAATGTTTTGTATTCAAGTAATCAATCAAAATTAGATTTATCTGTCAATGTAAATGAGTTTAGTTACTATTGGTATTTATCTGGAATTTATCAAACAGCAAGTAATTCTGATAATATTATTAAAGAAGTAGAATATAGTGGCTTTAATGTAAGAAGCTTTATATCTGTAAGTGAGTATTTTAATTATTATTTTATATTGAGCGCATTTTTACTAATAATATTAGTTATGTATTTTTGGAATGCTTATCTTGATTCTATGTTGGTTGAAAATGGTTTAGTTAAGCAAGTAAGATATTGCTATGATTTACAAGGAGCTAGCGATATTGATGAGTTTCAAAATTTTGAGCTAATAGAAGGCTCTGATTTAGAAGACTTGCAAAAACAAACGGCATTTTCGGTTCTTGAATATAAAGATATTAAAAAAGAATATAGAGAATTAGAACAAAGACTTAGCTCTATGTTTAGTAAAAGCACAATTCCTATGCTAATGATTGATGCTTTTACGGCTAAGATTTTTAAAGCAAATCAATCAGCACTTGATTTTTATAATCAAAAAATTACAGGTATGTCTAAAATGAATTTGTATATGCTTGGTAAAAAAGAACAAAGAGATACTATTATAGACCCGATAAATTTTGCAAACAATATGCAAAATTCTATTAAAAATCAAGGATTTTATATACAAACTGAACACTATGTGAATGGAGAAGACTTTAAAGAAGTTAAAATATATCCATTCGTTATGAGATCAGAGAGATTTTGCTATGATATTTTGATGATTTTAGATACTAATATGGTTAGTAAAAGTTATGAAAATATTAAATCTCAATATGAAGCTTTAGAAAAAAGTTTCATTATTACTATGAATTTTACACTTAAAGGTGGTAAGTTAAAAATAAGAAGTTGTAGTAAAAATATAGATAGGATTTTAGGTTATACAGCTTTAAGTTATACTTATTTTAAAGAGCTTTTACATAAAAGTAGCTATCCTGCTTATATTGAATTTTTATTAAAATTAAAAAATCTTAAAGATAATAGTTTTACAAATTATTCTAAAGTAATTGAACAAAATTTATATTTAAGACAAAATAATGGTAGATATGCAGAATTTAAAGTTAGCTTTAATATTTCAAGAGATTATAATTATGATAGTAAACAAGCTAGATTTTTAAATATAACAGCTCATCTTGCTTTATTAAAACAAGATATATTAGAAGATGAAATAAAAGAACCTATATCTTTTAGTGATATTTATAAACAAAGTAATTCTATCATAGGTATATTTGATAAAGAATTTAAATGTATTAGTGCCAATAAAGAACTAAGAAATTTATTAAATACTCAAAATGTACCTAAGATATATTTAAAAGACTTGTTAGCAAAAGAACAAGATAAAATTATTGCAAATATATTAGATGGCAAAACTTGTTTTATTAAGGATATTGTTTATTTAAAAGACTTTAATAACATATTGCATCCTAATAAATTAAGCTATGTTGTAACTAAGAATTCTTTAGGTGAGAATTTATATTGTTTAATTTTTAGACAAGAATACGACCCAGCAGAATTGGATAATTTTGTTGTATTTTGCAAAAATAGAATTGTAAATAATGAGAATTTAGATATTTTGTATTGCGAATATTACTATAAAGTAATTGGCAATAGAATTAACAATAATGAATCTTTTGATAATTTAGATTTTGATAAATTCTTAAATAATATTAGAAATTTTGATTTTACTAATGAAGAATTGGCTATTAAAGCAGATTATATGAGTAGATTAGTATCTTTAGTGAAAGAAAAAAATAGAGATAAAATTATGCAAATGTATGAAAACGGAAATAATATTTTTATAGGAGATATATATGAGCAAAGCTGACATATTAGTAGGTATTCAGTGGGGAGATGAAGGTAAAGGCAAAGTTGTAGATAAATTATGCGCTAACTATGATTTTGTATGTAGGAGTGCAGGAGGACACAACGCAGGTCATACTATTTGGGTTGATGGAGTTCGTTATGCTTTACATTTATTACCTAGTGGTATTTTGCATCATCGTTGCAAAAATGTAATAGGAAACGGGGTTGTATTAAATCCTGAAGTTTTGATTACAGAAATGGCTCAATTTGATAATTTAGAAGGTAGATTATTTATTAGTGATAGAGCTCATCTTAATTTAAGTTATCATGCACAAATTGACATCGCTAAAGAAAAATTTAAAGGTGATAATGCAATAGGAACGACTGGTAAAGGAATAGGACCTTGCTATTCTGATAAGATTTCAAGAAGTGGGCATAGAGTAAGTGAGTTGCTTGAACCTGAAAAACTTTGTAATGCAATTTTGAAAGATTTTGTGATAAATAAACCATATTTTGATACTTTAGGCGTAAATGCACCTGATGCAAATGAGCTGTTGGCTAATCTTAAAAGATATAAAGAAATGTTAGCACCATTTATTTGTGATACTACAAGACTTATATGGAAAGCTTTAGATGAAGATAAAAAAGTCTTATTAGAGGGAGCTCAAGGTAGTTTATTAGATATTGACCACGGAACTTATCCTTATGTAACTAGCTCAACAACTATTGCTGCAGGAGCTTTAAGCGGTTTAGGATTAAGCCCTTATGAAGCAGGCAAATCAATAGGAATAGTAAAAGCTTATACTACAAGAGTTGGACACGGACCTTTCCCTACAGAAGATAAAACAGAGCAGGGCGAAAGAATAGGCGAAATAGGAAAAGAAATAGGTGTTAGCACAGGTAGAAAAAGACGCTGCGGATGGTTTGATGCAGTAGCTGTAAGATATACTGCTAGATTAAACGGGCTTAGCGAACTTGCTTTAATGAAATTAGATGTTTTAGAAAATTTTGATAGCATTAAAATTTGTAAAGCATATGAATATAAGGGCGAAATAATTGATTATGTTCCAGCTGATTTAGAAAATGTAAAACCAATTTATGAAAGTGTTGATGGCTTTGGTAAAATTTATGGAATTAGAAGATATGATGATTTACCTGTAAATGCGAAAAAATATATCTCAAAAATTGAAGAATTAGTTGGTGTAAAAATAAAAATGATTTCTACTTCTCCTGAGCGTGAAGATACAATCATTTTATGAAATTTAAACAAATATTAAGTGTAAAAAAGCAAGCTTTACAAAATGCAGAGCTTGCTTTAAATAAAGCAAAACTTAAAAAAACTGCAATTGAACAAGAATTTGAATTAGTAAAAAAAGAATTAGACACATATCCAGAACCAAAAACTATACTTGAAATAAAATTAGCAAATGAAGCGATTTTTTTTAATTTAAATAAACAAAAAGAATTACTAGAGAAAATTAGTTTATGTGAAAAAGAGATAGTGCATTTTACTCATTTGTATAAAAAAGCTTCGCTAGATTATGAGAAAATAAAATACTTACACGATGAAGAAATTAAAAAAAAGAAAAAAGAATTTGAAAAAAAACAAGCGTTAGAGTTAGATGAGATTGCAACAATGAGATTTTTTGCAGCTAATCAAGATATAAATTAAGTTTAAGGTTTTTAGTAAGATATTTGATAAATTATTAAAAAAGGCTGTAAATCAAAAATAGCTTTATTTTAGATATACAACCGATATTCAAAAGAATATAATTAAAGCCATTGTTAATAATAAAGATAAGTATAGTAATATTTTTTTATTCTTACTACACGGAAGAAGAAAAAACGAAGTATTAAGCCTTAAATAAAAAGTTATAGATTTTAAAAACGAAAGCTATATAATACGCTCCGAAAATTGTAAAATCTCTAAAACTATGGAATATTCATTAACACCACTTTTAAAAGATAGATTAAAACTACATTTTGAATGGACTTTTTTCAATTCCGAAGAAGATTTCGTTTTTACAAACCCAGATACGGCAAATAAATATATAGATTTACGCAGAGCTTGGAATAACTTTTTAAATAAAAACAATCTACCAAAAATGAGACTTCACGACATAAGGCATTTAATAGGAACTTATGCTATTAATCATTTAGGACTTAGTATGGAAAGCGTAATGCTTACCTTAGGACATTCAAACATTACAACTACACACGGCTACTTAACACGCAATAAAAACCTTTCAAAAATGGTAATTAATAGCATTTTAGAAAGCGTTATAACTCCTTTAAATAACAATAATTAATTTTTACTAATTTATGCTTTATGCTTTGTTGGGGTATGGGGGAAACCCCCATAAAGGCTTAAAAGGTAATCCCTTTTAAGCCGTAGCAATAAAAACGCAAAGCGTTTTTACTCTAGTTAATGCGTTAGCATTAACACCACAAACGCATAAAAACGCCTTTTATTTCAAAAATCTACTAAAAACAATATTTACCTTTATTATTAGCCCTTTAACGATTTAAAGCACCATTAAACGCATTTAAAGGCTATATCTTTAAGTTTATTAAATCTAAAGCTAAATAATCTAAGAGAGAATAAAAAGGGCGTGAGTTATGGCGGGGGGCGTGAGCCCAACGCCGTAACGAACCCCGCCTTGTCTTATTTATACAAATTTGCGAGATTTTAAAAATTCGTCCCTTAAATGCCTATCACATAGGCATTTCAACCTTATTAAGTTTCACTTAAGAAAACCCCATTTTTTACCCATTTTTTAAGTTAGTTTTGAGAAGAATTATTAAAATATAAAGTAAAATCCTAAAAACAAAAAAATTATAACATTAAGTTTATTTTAAGTATTAAAAAGATACTATTCGGAAATTTAACTCATAGAGAGTAAGAAACATTTAAGATACTATGAAAAGAATTGAAAATTGGTTGCGAAAGAGGGATTTGAACCCCCGTCCTTCGGGTTATGAGCCCTAATTGCTCAAAACATACCATTTTTAAGTAAAGTTTAATTTTATTTTTGCGTTAGTATAATAGTATATTCTTAAATATAACTTAAATGATTATATATCTAAAAAATAGGCTTTTAAATTACTTTTAAAACTTATAGAAAAAAATCTCGCACTTTTTTAATAAATTGACAAGGCGGGGTTAGTTATGGCGTTGGGCTCACG
>NZ_JACGBA010000011.1:0-59768 GCF_020137685.1 Campylobacter sp. RM9331 | reverse complement strand
GAAAAAGAAAGCTACTTGAAAAGCAAAAAGAAGGTAAAAAGCGTATGAAAGCAATAGGTAAAGTATCTTTACCACAAGAAGCATTTTTAAGTATTTTAAAGATTGATTAAAAAAGGAATTTCAAATTGAAATTCCTAAACTTTATTTAAACTATTAGCTAGGTTTAAGCAATCTTGTAAAGTAGGATAGTCTGAAACAAAGATATTTTTTACATTATATTTTTTTAATTCATTTTCAGTGCTTTTTCCTATTGCTATTATATTTTTTGGAAAAGTTTTGAAAAAATATTCATAATCACGCACTCCTGATGGTGCTAAAAATATCAATATATCTTCATTATTTATTGACTTTACAAAAGGCTTTAAATCCTTATCTAAAGGCGTATTTAATCTAGCGTTACTATATGCTATTACAGACCTTAGGCTAATATTATTTGAATCCAAAAACTCATCTAAATCACTTATAATATTTAAAGCCCTAAAATAAACACATTTTAAATTATTTAGCAGTGGCAATATCTCGTTTTTAAATTCACTTGCGTGAGCTGATTTACCTGTATAAAATACATCTAAGCCTAAACTATTTAGGTATTTCGTAGTTGCTAAACCTATACTAAAAATCTTTTTATTTTTTAGATTAATATTATTTAATACACAAGATTTAACGGCATTTTTGCTAGTAAAAATACAAGCATCAAAATCATCATTAATACTAAAATCATTAAAAATTATTTCATTTACAAAAATACTCTTTATATTTGTTTCGTTTTTTAAACCAACTACATAAATCATTCAAAAAACACTTCTCTTTCAAGTTTGCAAAGCAATAAAGCACAAGCTAAAGCACATTGATTTTGCTTATAAATCCTATCTCCAAGTAATTCTAATCTCTCGTGCAAAATCAAGCCTGTATCACTAATAGCACATATAAAAGCTACACCGCTTTTAACGCCTAAATCATCGCTATCTCCTAAAACCCCCGTGCAAGTTATAGCGTAATTTGCCTTAGTCAATTTCAATACCCCCGTAGCCATTGCTAAAGCACAATTTTGAGAATAAACTGCTTGATTTTCTAAATGAATATCTTCTACATTTAGCCAAGCTTTTTTGCTTTTGTTTGAGTATGTTATAACACTACCTTCATAAACACTACTTGAGCCATTAATTTTAGTAAAATTACTAGCCAATAATCCACCAGTGCAGCTTTCTGCGAAGCTTAATTTTTTGTTATTTTCTTTTAATTTTTTGATTATATGCTCGTATAAATTATCAGCAAAAATCACTTTTTTAGGGAATAATGATTTAACGGAATTTAAAAGCCCTATTTCATCTGAATATTCATTAGTATTTACTTTGACATATAATAAATTATCAAGTAGTGAATAAATATTAAGACTTACTCCATAAGGCTTTACGCTAGTATTTAATAATATTTCAGCACTTTCTAAATCCAAATCACTTATTAAAAAATCATAACTAAGTTTTGTATTATGCAAAATTTCAGGTAGATAAAACATACTAGCTTTTAATATATTAATCATAACCCCATTTAAATCTATTAAAACTGAATTTTTCTTATAATCTTTAGGATTTTCTACTATAAACTCATCATCAATTAAACTCAATTCACATTCTTTTAATGTAGCTAGGATTTTATTAATCATAGAAAAAGAATGCTCATCAGCAATTATCGTTACTAATTCATATTTTTTAACATCTATTTCTAAAAGAGTATTTAATTTAGAATCATCATCATTAAGCTTAATGATAGTATTAGCAAACAAATTCTTCTTAGCCAAACTTCTATCTACAAATTCACAAAAACTACCATTAAAACTCAAATCTTTTGTAAAATATATTAATAAATGTTTCATTTCTTATCCTTTTATTTAAAAAAGTATAGCAAAATAAGTGCATTTTAACAATCAAAAAATATTAAAGGCACATTTATGGATTATAAAGATACATTATTATTACCCAATACTACTTTTGAGATGAGAGCAAATCTTTATGAAAACGAGAAAAAAAGTTTTGAAAAATTTTCATCATTTGCATACGCACAATTAAGAGATAAAAAAGCACCTAAATTTATCCTACACGATGGCCCACCTTATGCTAACGGGCATTTACACATAGGTCATGCTTTAAATAAAATCTTAAAAGATATGATTAATAAAACTAGATATTTTCTAGCTAATAATTCAATTTCATATACTCCTGGTTGGGATTGCCATGGTTTGCCTATTGAACAACAAGTTGAAATCAAATTAAAAGATAAAAATCCAAGTATAAAAGAAATTCACGACGCTTGCACCGAACACGCAAAAGAATTCATAGGTATTCAAATGAAAGAATTTAAAGACTTAGGAATAATTGGAGATTTTGACAAGCCTTATTTGACTATGGATTTTAAATTTGAAGCAAATATTTATAAAACTCTTTTAGAAGTAGCTAAAAATGGTTTATTAATTCAAAGAAGTAAGCCAGTTTATTGGAGTTGGGCTGCTAAAAGTGCTTTAGCTGAAGCAGAAGTTGAATATGAAGATAAGGAAGATTATTCAATTTTCGTAGCATTCAAACTAAACGATGATGCAAAAGCAAAACTTAAATCTTTAGGAGCAAATGATAGTGTTTTAAACAATGCAAGAGCTGTTATTTGGACTACTACTCCTTGGACTTTACCAGCAAATAAAGCAATCGCATTAAATAAAGATGAGCTATATGTTTTAGGAGAAAATGGTCTTATCGTAGCTAAAAAAAGATTAGAAGATTTAGCAGAATTTAATATTAAACCTGTGCTTGAGTTTAAAGGAGATTTTTTAGAAAATACAAACGCATTAAATCCTTTAAACAATAATCTATCTCAATTCATAACAGGAGAGCATGTTTTAATGGATGGCGGTAGTGGTTTAGTTCATACTGCACCAGGACACGGAGAAGATGATTATTATGCTTGTTTAAGATACAACATAGAAGTAGAAATGCCTGTAGGAGATGATGGTTGTTATGATGAAAATATCAAAAGATTAGTGCCAAATAAACCTGAATTATTAGGAATGCATGTATTTAAAGCAAATGAAGTAATTATTGAATTATTGGGCGAAAGTCTTTTAAAATGCTCTAAATTTATACACTCATATCCATTTTGTTGGAGAACTCATAAACCAATAATTTATAGAGCTACTAAACAATTTTTCATAGCTATGGATAAAGAATTTTACAATGGTATGACTTTAAGAGAATTAGCTCAAAAATCACTTGATGAAGTGAGTTTTTATCCAAAAGCAGGAAGAAATAGAATAGGAACTATGATTAGCAATAGACCTGATTGGTGTATTTCAAGGCAACGCTCTTGGGGTGTGCCTTTAGCATTCTTTAATGATAAATCAGGGAATTTGATTATGGATTTTGAACTTTACGAACACCTTGCAAGTATATTTGAAAAAGAAGGCGTAAGAGTATGGTGGCAAAAAGATATTAAAGATTTATTACCAGCTAATTCAAAATATAAAGCAGATGAATTAGAAAAAGTTACTGATATTTTAGATGTTTGGTTTGATAGCGGCTCTACATTTAACGCTGTTTTAGCTAGTGGAAATTACGATATCAAAACAACTCAAGCTGATATGTATTTAGAAGGAAGCGACCAACATCGTGGGTGGTTTCAAAGCTCATTATTATTAAGCGTTATTTTAAACAAACAAGCACCTTATAAAGCAGTTTTAACTCACGGATTTACCGTTGATGAAAAAGGTAGAAAAATGAGTAAAAGTCTAGGCAATGTAATAGCACCAGAACAAATTGCAAAAAATTATGGCTTAGAAATCTTTAGACTTTATATAACATTATGTGATTATTCAACTGATGTTAAATTAGGCGAAAGCATATTAAAACAAACTAGCGAACAATATAGAAAAATAAGAAATACAATAAGATTTTTATTAGCAAATACTAGCGATTTAAAAGCTTATAATTATAATTTCAGTGATTTAGACAAAATGATTTTAAATAAAGCTAATAATGTGTTTGAGCTTTACAAAAAATCATTCTTAGAATATGATTTCGCTAAAGGTATGAATGCACTTTGCACATTTTTAAGTGCTGATTTAAGTGGTGTTTATCTTGATATTTGTAAGGATAGCTTGTATTGTGATGCTAAAGAAGATAGCAAAAGAACAGCGTCAATTACTGCAATGGCTTTAATACTTAAAAAATTATTAGTTTTACTAGCACCTGTATTAACTCATACTACAAATGAAGCTTGTGAACACGCAAACAAATTTATATTAGGCGATATTAAGAGTATTTTTGATTTAGAAGATTTTGATTTTGCTAGTAAAATCACACCGAGCAAAAACGATTATGAATATTTATTAAAAACTCGTGTTAAATTCTATGAGCAAATTGATATATTGAAAAAAGATAAAATAATCAAAAGCACATTAGAGCTAAATCTAGCTACTAATGATGAAGTGATATTAAATTATGAAGAAGCAGCTGATTTTTATTCATTAAGTAAAATTGAAGCTTTAAATAATAACGAAGCTTTGGCAAGTTTTGAAATTGATAATAAAACATACAAAATCATAAAATCAAATCTATGCAAATGCCCTAGATGTTGGAAATACTTAAGCCTAAGCGAAGAAAGCTTATGTCCTAGATGTGAAAGGGTGTTAAAATGAGCGAACCTGTTAGCTTAGAGCTAATAGTCGGCACTATTATAGTATTAGCTATAATTAGTGCTATTGGAGTAATTTTAGTAAATAAAGGAAAGAAATGATAACTTTAGAACAAGCATTAAAATTAAGTGATAATGAATTAATAGAATTAAAAAAAGAACTAAATAAATTAGCATTAGAAAACAAACATTTAGGAGCTTATGTAGAGCAATTAATCAATACTCCTTTAGATGATGTTGATTATCTAGGAGTGCCTGTAGCTATTAAAGATAATATTCAAGTTAAGGGCTGGAGCATTACAAATGGTTCAAAAATAATGCAAGGATATTATGCACCTTATGATGCAAGTGTGATTAGCAATATGAAAAAACACAAATTCGCACCATTTGGAAGATGTAATATGGATGAGTTTGCTATGGGTAATACTACAAAAACAAGCTTTTATGGAAAGACCCTAAATCCTTTAAATAATGCTTTAGTCCCAGGTGGAAGTAGTGGTGGTAGTGCTGCTGCGGTAGGTGCAAAAATAGCTCTTGCTGCATTAGGAAGCGATACAGGTGGAAGTGTTCGCCAGCCTGCTGCATTTTGTGGTTGTGTAGGTTTTAAGCCAAGTTATGGAAGAGTTAGCAGATATGGACTTGCTAGTTATTCAAGTAGTTTAGACCAAATAGGAGTATTAACTCAAAACGTAAAAGACGCTAGTATTTTATACGATGCCATTGCAGGTCATTGTGAGTTTGATAGCACTAGTGCTGATATTCAATTTGTGCCTACATTTGATAAATTAGACGCTAATAAAAAATACAAAATCGCAATTATTAAAAATTATATAGATTCATGCTCTGATGAAATAAAAACACAAACTTATAAAGCTATAGATAAATTAAAAGCTTGTGGTCATACCATAAGTGAAGTTAGCCTTGCTGATAGTAAATACGATGTAGCTGCTTATTATATAATAGCTTGTGCCGAAGCAAGTGCTAATTTAAGTCGTTACGATGGGATTAGATATGGCAATAGAGCTAAGGAATTTAAAGATTTAAACGAGTTATATGTAAATACTAGAAGCGAAGGTTTTGGGCTTGAAGTTCAAAAAAGAATTTTATTAGGAACATTCGTGCTTTCAAGTGGTTATATTGACGCATATTATAAAAAAGCTCAATTAGTAAGAGAAGTTATCACTAGAAAATACAATGAAATTTTAAGCGATAATGATTTAATACTAATGCCTGTTGCACCAAGTCTTCCAAAATCATTTGATGCGAAGACTAGTTCTGTTGAAAGCTATTTAGAAGATATTTTCACTATTTCAGTTAATCTTGCAAAACTTGCAGGTATTAGCGTGCCTGTTGCTAAAACTGAAGATAATTTAAATGTGAGCGTTCAATTAGTAGCAAAAAGATTTGATGAGCAAAACTTATTAAATGCAGCATTAAGCTTGGAAAACGCTGTTAAATAACCTACCCTATTCTATTTTAAATTCTAAGAATTTAAAATAGATTTTAATCACTTTTAGCACTTCACTTAATATTTATATTATGTAATTTTTACACTTTCTATCTTTTTTTATCGTAAATTAACTATCTAAATAGTGGTTAAATTGTAAATTAATAAAGTTTTTTGATATTTTTATTTAAGTAAATGCTATGATATGAAAAATATTTAAGGTTTTAGTATGAAAAACACATTAGAATTCTTAAAAATACTTTTTAAGATTTTTATAATAATTGAAATAATGATTGCTATTGGCTCAGTTTTAGCAGGTGTAATTTTTAGCATTGGCTCAGATGTAAATGTAATTTATTCAATTCTTTTTTGCTTTTTAGCGATTAATAGTTTGTTTTTTGGTTTTACAGGTCAAATAATAATTTTATTTTATAAAGGACTTATACTTTATCCACTAATTTATCTTAAAGTTTTTATAATTATATTTTTTATAATACTTTTCTTTAAATTAAGAAAAAAAATTAATAACAAACTTGCTTTTACTTATAGCATAATACCTATGATAATAATATTTGCTTTATATAATTATTTTTTTAGAACCATACCTGATTATTCAAGTAAAACTCATGAAAGAATAGTAACTCTAAGTGATTATAAAAAATATCAGCAAGGCTATTGCTTAAAAGAAGATAGGATATTACCTAAAGATGAGCTTTATAAAAGAGTAGTGGTTGATCATTTTGTAAAACAACAAGAATACAAAAAGATATATACGAAAATGCGTTATAACGAAACTTGTGAGTGTGGATACTATATACATAAAGATATTAATTTAGCTAATTACAAAGATTACTTAAGAAAAAATGTTTATTCTAAAGAATATGTTAATTACGATGAATTAGAATCAGTTGATTATACTAAATATATAGTAGTTAAAAATAATATAGCAGGATTTACTAAGCCTATTATCTCCTTTGATAAAGGTGTTATTTTTTATACAGATATAGCTTTTGATTTTCAAGATGATACATATGGAATTTATAAATTATTTCTTATTGATGAATTTGATGAGCGTGAAGATAAAGAAAAAGAGTATAAATATAGACTTAGAGTTTTTAATCATGAGCTTTTATCATACGAAGCTGATATAAAGAAAAAACGTAGTTATATACGCAAATTTGATAATTGTGGTTATTCAAATTTTAATCCAGAAAAAGAAGCAAAAGAAAGCTTAGAAGAAATAAACTTTAAATAAAAGGAGAAAATATGGCAAATTTTAGATTAGATTTAAATGATGATTTTACAAATATTATCATTATACCCATGGGGACAAAAACTCTTAATAAAAATAAAATTACAAATTATAAAACTTCTAATTACTATTTTAAATTCTTGTAAAAATTATGAGAATTTGAAATAAGGATTTAAAAATATTACAAAAAGTAACAATTAATAAAAATTAATAAAGTTTTTTGATATTTTTATTTAAGTAAATGCTATGATATGAAAAATATTTAAGGTATGGTATGAAAAAAGCATTAGAATTCTTAAAAATACTTTTTAAAACTTTTCTAATTATTGAATTACTAATTGCTATTGGCTCAGTTTGTGTAGGTGGTGTTTTTGGCATTGGCTCAAATGTAAATATAATTTATTCAATTCTTTTTTGCTTTTTTGTAGCTAATGGTTTAATTTTTACAGATTTAGGTCAATTATTTGATTTATCATATAACGCAATTTCATTTCATCCACTAATATATCTTAAAGTTTTTATAATTATATTTTTTATAATACTTTTCTTTAAATTAAGAAAGAAATTTAATAACAAACTTGCTTTTACTTATAGCATAATACCTATGATAATAATATTTGCTTTATGTAGTTATTTTTTAAAAGTTGTTCCTGATTACTCAAGTAAAACTCATGAAAGAATAGTAACTCTAAGTGATTATAAAAAATACCAGCAAGGCTATTGCTTAGAAGAAGATAGAATATTACCTAAAGATGAGCTTTATAAAAGAGTAGTGATTGATGATCTTACAAAACAATTAGTATATAGAGATAAAGTTTATAAAAATCTTTATAATATCATTACAAGTCATAAATATAAGATACATAAAGATATAAATCTAGATAATTACAAAGATTACTTAAGAAAAAATGCTTATTCTAAATATTTTGTTAATTACGATGAATTAGAATCAGTTGATTATACTAAATATCTAGTAATTGATACCAAAAATAATACAGCTGGATTTACTAAACCTATTATTCTTGTGGGTGATGGTTTAATTTCAGTTACATTTTATTTAGATTTAGCATTTGAATTTGAAGATAATGCATATAGATTTTATAAAATTTACCTTTCTGATGAATTTGATGAGCGTGAAGACAAAGAAAAAGAGTATAAATATAGACTTGAAAAAGTTGATTATTGGCTTTTGTCGTATGAAAATGATATAAAAAAACAACGTATTTCTTATAATTATAAATTTGATAATTGTGGTTATTCAAACTTTGATCCAGAAAAAGAAGAAATTGAATGATAAAAATTATAAAAAGGAGAAAGAATGGCAAATTTTAGATTAGATTTAAATGATGATTTTACAAGTGAAATATTATCATTGTATTTGTGGGGACAAAAAAGAGCTCCTAGTAAAGATGAGATTACAAATTATAAAACTTATAATTCTTATTTTAAATTCTTTAAAAAATTATGAGAATTTGAAATAAGGATTTAAAAATATTACAAAAAGTAACACAATAATTAATTTTAATAAAGTTTTTTGATATTTTTATTTAAGTAAATGCTATGATATGAAAAATAAAGGAGAGTTATGTTTAAAATATTAGCTATTTTACTAATTACAAATATTTATTCATATCAAATAAATAAGTTAAAAATAGAGCTAGATAGTATTTATAAAAGCTTTGCATATATTACAAAAGAGATAAAACAAGACCAAAATGAGTTTATAAAAATCATTAGTAATTGCAAAGATGATAATAATTGTATTATAAGTTCTTATAAAGCTAGAATAAAAGAGCTTAGCACTAGTCTTGAAAACTCAAAAACCTATCCTAAAGAACTAATAGAACATATAAAAATAATTCAAGAAAACTCAATAGAATGCAATAAAGATAACTATATGCGATATGAGCATGGACGATTTATTGATGAGCCAGAAAAATGTAGAAAATTACTAAAACTCAATAATTTTTGGCAAGATTTTTTTAGATATAAGGATATAAAAATAAAGCCAAAAATTGTAGATGCTAAGCCTTACGCAAGCCAAGAAGTAAAAGATACTCTTAAATACTGCTGGGATTTAGGGCTTGATAGAAAAGTTTATAAGTATATAAAAGATTATAGTTCAGATGATAGCAATGATAATGTCAGTTATCGTTTTATAGAAGTTGATAAAAATAATGAGCTTTATATTATAAGTAAAATTAAAGGTAAAAAATACATAGAAAAACATAAAAGTATAACTATAAGTGATGTAGTTTTAGATGATAAAAATTACTTAGCTTTATCAGGTGAAATTGGAAATATATTATTTATAGAAAAAGATTTTTGCAATCATCCTATGAAGAATAAAAATCTATTAGAACTTTTAAAAAATTCTAATAAAATGAAAATGTCAAATAAATATTACGAAGAAGCAAAAGAAACTTTTATTATAGAGTATAAGGGTAGTGATTATATTTTAAATTATCATAAATTTAATAATTTAAATCATATTAGATATGACAGTTATTATAATATAACTTTTATTGATATTTTAGATATGGTATCTAATGTAATTTATCAACCATATTCAGAAAAAACTCTTAATAGATGTAATAAATTTAAAATTTTTGGTTGTGAAACAAATCTAAAAAAGGAGAAAAAATGAGTTTAAGTGGTTTACATAGGGTAAAAAACTTTAGTAGTGAATTATATAATAATATTAAGAATAATGAAGGTTTTGATGTAAAAGTTTATCTTGATAGTAAACTTAGACCTACAATTGGTGTTGGTTATGAATTAATTTCTCATAAAAATACTTGGAGAGAACATTTTAAAACAATCAAACTTAATGTTAGCAATGAACAAGCTAATGATTTTAATAATTTAATATCTGCTTTATCTAAAATAAAGTCTAAAGATGAAGGCAAACGTATTATTGAAAAGTATTATAACAATAAAAATAGCATAAAACTAACTAACGAAAAAGAAGCAAAAGAACTTTTTTATACTATATTGCCAGATTATAAAAAAATGATTATTAAAACAAGTAATAATCCTAATCAAGGAATTAGTGAAGAAATGTATAAATATCTAAAAGATAGCAAAGAATTAATAACTCTTATTGATTTAGCGTACAATGGGGGTAAAAAATTAATAGGACCTGGTTTATCTAAAGCTATTGAAGAAGGTGATAGAGCTAGAGCTTGGTTTGAGATAAGATATAATTCTAATGGCGGGAAATCACGAAAAACTAGTGGTTATGGAATTGCACAAAGAAGAATAAGAACTTCAGATTTTTTTGGGCTTTATCCTGATGGCAATGTAGATGAAGAATATCATATGAAAGTAGTTAGAATGTATGCTGACTATAAAGATAAAATAATCGGAGAAGAAACCAGCATAGAAGAACCTAGTGAAAATGATGGTAAGAAAATAGGAGAAGCTTATCAAGGTACAAATAGTTTTAAAAGCCAAATCTCTACAACCCTTAAACATTTTACTAATGAAAATCAAATTAGTGGGGATATTATATTGCTTGATAATACCCATAATAAATTAGGTGAAAATACAAATTTAAATAAAAATGATTTGATTATCATTGATGGTGGAGAGCATAAGATTAGCGATATAAGCGGTAATGATATTTATTATGTTCGTAATGGTAAAGTTACAATAGACGATAAGGATGGCAAAGGTCAAGTAGTATTTAATGGCTCTACATTAGAAGGTGGTTCTTATGATGAAGATAGGAAAGCATATATAGATGCTAAAGATACAAGTATTACATATGAGCTTAAAGACAATAATGATTTAATAGTAACTAAAGGCGATAGTAGTATAACAATACGCAATTTTAAAAAAAGCGAAGATGGATTTTTAAATATTAATTTAAAGGATAATCCAGGCAAAGAAGTAGCTATAGTAATAGATACAACAGGTTCTATGGGAGATGATATAGCAACTTGCAAAGCAAATGCAAAGATTATAGCTAGTAATATCTTTAAAGAAAATTTTTATTCTAAAATATCAATAGTTACTTATAATGATAATGATATAAAAACAATTGGAACTTACACTGATTATCAAGGTTTTTTAGGTGGAATAAATAGTGTTAATTTGCAATATGGTGGCACAGAATACACTATGGCAGCTATCTTAGAAGGAATGAGTCGTTTTACACCAAATAATCACTTGAGTAAAGAAGTGTATGTAATGACAGATGAGCCTGGAGATGATAATCATAGAAGAGATGAAGTAGAAGGTAGAGCTAAAATTTTTTATGTAGCAGGTCTAAGAAATGCAAATAATACCAATAAATACGAAGATAATTCAGTAAAAATTAATTTTATAGCTATTCGTGATGAGTTTGAGCATTTTAAAGATTTAGCTAAAAATACTAATGGAATGTATTTTAATTCAAATTCAAGTGAAGAGCTTAGCGATGCTTTATTTGAATTAAGCAATATAGGAACCTCAAGTAATGATGTGATAGAAGGCAATGATAAGGATAATAGTCTTAATGGATTTGGTGGAGATGATACACTAGTAGGTAAGGCTGGAAGCGATACTTATACATTTACTGGGCTTAATTTTGGTAACGATACCATAATAGAAAGCAATTTAAATAATATTGATAAAAATACAATTATTTTTAAAGATGTAAGCTATAAAGATGTAAGATTTAAAAAAGATTTAAATGATTTAAAAATTACACTTAATAAAGATAATAGCGTAACAATAAAAGATTTTTATAATACCAATAATGAAAGTAAAATTAGTAGCATAAGCTTTAGTGATGTTACATTAGATGAACTAGCTATCAAAAGAAGCGTAAGTATGCAAGCAAACAAAGAAGCAATAATATTCTTAAAAGAAAAAGATTTTAGCTTTTCTAATTTTGCTACATCAACATTTGCAGTAGCCTATCAAGATAATGCAAGCAATATAAGCACATCTTATAAAGATGATGTAATAATAGGCAGTAATAAAAACGATATTATATCAACCAAATTAGGAAATGATACTTTAATCGGTGGTAAAGGAGATGATAAGTTATATGGTGGATTTGGTAATGATATATATGTTTATAGAAAAGGTGATGGAAATGATTTAATCTATGACGATGGTGGGCAAGATGCTTTAAAATTACAAAATTTAAAAGCTGATGAAATATTTTTAATAAAAGATGGTAAAGACCTGCTAATAAAGTTTAAAGATGATGATACAAATAGCATAAGAGTAGCACATCACTTTGCTTGGAAATTTGGCTATCACAATCAAATAAACACAATAGAACTTGATGATAATAAATTCATCAATACAAAAACAATAGATAAACTAATAGAGCAAACTAGTGCATTTGCTAAAAATAACGGCATAGATATTCATAATATTAATCATATAAACGACGATAGATTAAATCAAATCTATATGAGTGCTTGGAATTAAGCAAATTACCCTAAATTAATTTAGGGTAATTATTATTTAAGTATTTAAAAAATATATTAATTAGGTAAAATATGTTTAAAATTTTTAAAAAATTTGATGATGATACACACGAATTTAAACCACTTTTAGTAGAGTTAGAAGATAGACCGCAAAATCCATTAGGTAAAAGTATTTTATATATAGTTTTATTTGTAATAGTTTTTAGTATTGCTTGGCTAATACTAGCTAAGGTTGATATAGTAGTAAGTGCTAGTGGTAAAGTAGTTCCTGATGGAGAAATTAAAATAATCAAACCTTTAGAAAACGGAGTAATTTATAAAATTCTTGTAAAAGAAGGTGATAAAATAAAAGCAAATGAGCCTTTAATATTAGTTGACCCAAGTGTATCTAAAGTCAATTTAGAAAGTAAAAAAGAGAATTTAAAAGCTTTAGAAGATAGTTTAAAAAGATTAAATGCACTAAGTAACGAGAGCGAATTAAAAGATGTTAGTAATGCAGAATTAAGCCTATATCAAAACCAATTAAATAGCTTTAAAAATAGCATAAACACTTATGAATTTAAAATCAAACAAACTATTAATTCATTACAAGCCAATAAAGAAGAATTAAAAAGATTAGAAATAGAGCATAAATACACAAGCTCAAAATTAAATAGACTTAGCAAGGTAAAAGATATAATCGCTTATAAAGATTATGAAAATTTATTAAAAACAAAGCAAGATTTACAATTACAAATACTTGTAAATAAAAACAAATCTTTAGAATTAGAAAATAAATTAAACGAACTCACAAAAGAACTTGAGAGTTTTAAAGCAAATTTTATTGCTAAAAATTATGATGAACTCTTAAAAACTAAAAATGAAATAGCATTATTAAAGGCAGATATAAACGCGATAGAATTTCAAAGCCTAAGGCAAGTTATTTCATCACCAGTTGATGGATATGTAGGAAAATTATTTGTAAATACTGAAGGAAGTTCTGTATCAAGCAATGAGCAATTAATATCAATAATCCCAATTGATAAGCCACTTATAATAAAGGCAAATGTATTAAATCAAGATATAGGATATCTTAAAAAAGGGCAAAATGTAGCTATCAAAATAACCACATTTAATTTTCAAAAATACGGCAAACTAGATGGAATTTTAGAACATATTGGAAACGATGCTATAAAAGATGAAAAATTAGGAGATATTTTTGAAATTAAGGTAAAACCTTTAAAAAATCATTTGATAGTAGATGGTGAAACAAAAGAAATAGAACCAGGAATGCAAGTAATAGCTGAAGTAAAGGTTGGCAAAAGAAGAGTAATAGAGTTTTTCATATATCCTATTATTAGATATCTTGATGAAGGGCTTAGTATTAGATGAAAATTATTTTTGTTTTTCTTATAATGCTTAGCACATCAATAGCTAAAGATTTTTACACCATACTAGACTATGCACTTAAAAATTCTCCTATCATAAATATCGCAAAAATAGATATTAAAAGCGCTAATTATAATTATGATTTTTATAAATCATATTTATATCCAGAATTATCATTTAATGCAGATTTTAAGTATTCAAATACAAAAAGTAATGATTATAAAAGAGAGCTTTTTAGCGATTATAACAATCATCAAAGCACAATATCACTTATATTAAAATATGATTTATTCAAATTTGGAAATGATTATTATAAAATCAAATCAGCCAAAGAGAATATCGCTACAAGTAATTACAATAAGTGCTATAAGGAATTGCAATTATCACTAGATTTATTAGAATACTACAAACTCGCACTATTAAGTGAAAATAAATTAAAAACATATAAAAATTTAAGCCTTGCTTATGAAAGTTTATATAAATTATCAAAGAGATTAAATAAAGTTGGAGAATTAGATTTAATCAATGTAAATTCTTATTTTTTGGACTTTAGCGATGCAAAAACACAGATTTTAAAACTAGAATTTGAATTAAGAAATTATTTATCATATATATCGTATTTATCAAATCTTAATATTGATAAAATAGATGATTTTAGTAAAATTGATGAAATTGCTTTAGACTTTTTAGAATTTGAAAAAACAAATAAATTTTTAGAATTAAATTCTAAAATAAAAAGCTCAATGTATGAACTAAAATCCCTAAATCAACGCCCTACAATAAGCCTTTATTCAAGATATGATTTTTATGATAAAACCAAAAATAATTATCAAGACCTTGCCGATAGTTCTAAAAAACACGGGTATTTAGTAGGAATTGGGATTAACTATATTATATTTGATGGATTTAAAACAAGTTCATCTAAAGAGTTAAAACAATTAGAAATAAACAAATTAAATCAAGAGCTAATACAAGCAAAGCTAGAATATGAAAAACAAATAAACGAGCTTATATTTTTTATACAAAACAAAGATGAAATAATAAAAACCTTAAAGATAATAAGCAAAGAAGCAAATACAAATGAGCTTTATATACAAAAACTACACAAAACTGGTGAAAAATCAAAATTTGAAGTCATAAATGCAAGTATAGAAAACTATAAAAAACTCCAAGATTTAAATGAATATATAATAAATGCAAATGCAAACGCTATTAAAATTAATTTAATAAATAATCAATTTAATAATTGTAAAAAAGGATATTAATATGCATACAGCCTTAGGTTGCTTATCACTTTGTGCGCAATTTGCAAATATATCAATAGATATTAATGCGATTTGTAACAAATACGCTTTAAAAGATAGCGAGCCAAGTATTTACGAACTAGCAAAAATCGCTAAAGATAATGATTTTAAAGTAAAAATCAAAAAGCTTAATTTAAAAAACCTTCATTTATATAAAGCACCTTTTATATTTTTGAAAAAAGATTTAACATATTTTGTAGTTTTAAAACTTGATTTTAATAATCAACAAGCTCTTATTTTTGATGGTGGAAAAGAAGCAAGGCAAATTAGCTATGAAGAATTACATAATTTATCAAGTGATAAAATCTTAATCCTAGCACACAAATTATTAAACGATAGTGTAAAGTTTGGCTTCTCTTGGTTTTATAAAAGAATGCTAAGTTATAAGGGTATTGTATTACAAATTTTATTAGCAAGTTTTGTTATGCAATTATTTGGCTTAGTTACACCTTTATTTACTCAAGTAGTCCTTGATAAAGTCTTGTTGCACCATAGTATAAGCACACTTAATGTAATTGCTTTTGCATTTTTTAGCGTTATTGTTTTTGAAAGTTTATTAAGCCTTAGTAGAAATTATATCTTTACTCATACTACCACAAAAATTGACGCAAAATTAGGCAGTGAGTTATTTACACATTTATTATTGTTACCTATGGTGTATTTTGAGAATAGAAAAGTAGGCAACATAGCAGCTAGAATAAGAGAGCTTGATAATATAAGAGATTTTATAGCCAACAAATCAGTAAGCGTGATTTTAGATTTATTATTTAGTATAGTTTTTATTTTGATGATGCTTTTATATAGCGTGAAGCTAACATTTGTTTCATTAGCTTTTGTGATTTGCATTGCTTTGATTTATTTTTTTATAACGCCTATTTTAAGAGCAAGGCTTGAAGATAAATTCCAAATGGGAGCAGCATCTAATTCATATCTAGTAGAAAGCATAACAGGAATGCAAACCATAAAATCCTTAGCCATTGAAGGTAGTATGAAAAAATACTGGGAGGATTATTTAGCAAAATATTTAAAATCATCTTTTAATTTAAGTAATCTAAGCAATATCGCAAGTACTTTTGCTAATTCTTTACAAAAGCTTATGACATTAGCAATTTTATATTTTGGAGTAGGATTAGTAATTGACGGGAGTTTAAGCGTAGGACAATTAATAGCCTTTCAGATGTTTGCTAATCAATTTAGCGCCCCTATTATGCGACTTGTAAGCTTGTGGAATGAATTACAACAAGCTATTTTAAGCGTAGATAGATTAGGAGATATTTTAAATACACCGCAAGAGCAAACTACAAATAAACCTATATCGCTAAATCAAATATCAGGTAATATAAAATTTGATAATGTAAGCTTTAAATATAGCCCAAATTCTAACTATGTCTTAAACAATCTAAGCTTTAACCTACAAGCAAATAAAAGCATAGGAATAGTAGGACGCAGTGGCAGTGGTAAAAGCACCATAACAAAACTCATAGAAAGACTTTATATCCCAAACGAAGGTTCTATTTATATAGATGGAATAGATTTAAGACATTTAAATCCTTATGTTTTAAGGAGTAATTTAGGCGTAGTTTTACAAGAAAATTATTTATTTAGCGGTAGTATCAAAGAAAACATAAGCCTATCAAAGCCAAGTGCATCAATGCAAGAAATAATAAATGTATGCAAAATAGCAGGAGCACACGATTTCATAAGCGAACTTAGTGCAGGTTATGATACTTTAGTAGGAGAAAGAGGCTCTGCATTAAGCGGCGGTCAAAGACAAAGAATAGCAATAGCAAGAGCCTTGTTACATAATCCAAGGGTTTTGATATTTGATGAGGCTACTTCGGCACTAGATTATGAAAGCGAGAAAATCATCACATCAAATCTATCACTAATCAAACAAAACAAAACCTTTATAATAATAGCACATAGATTAAGCACGGTTAAAGATTGTGATGAGATATTAGTCCTTGATAAGGGTAATTTGGTTGAGTGTGGAAATCATACAAAACTAATGGAGCTTAATGGATACTACGCACATTTATACAAACAGCAAAATCTATAAACACTAAAACTATAAATAATTTAATAAATATTATTTATAGTTTTAAAAGAATTTGAATTAGGAATTAGAAATTAAATTAAAAAATATTTTTTAATATTATTTATTACGAAAAGTAACATAATTTTAATAAATATTTTTAAATTTTATGAATTTTTATTGTTTATTTGCTATAATTAATCTTATTAAAAACAAAGGATAAATTTGAATATAGATAATTTAAAAGATTATAAAATAAAAAACGATTATTTATATAACTTAGAGCTTATTAGATTGTTTAATGAGATTTTTTCAATTTTTCTTACACTTATTTCATGTTATTTTGTAATAGATATTATCAATGAATTAAATAGTAAACCCGAAAAAACAATGACTGACATACGAAGAATTCAAAAAGGTTGGAGTGGTATTATTGATGGTATTTTTTTTGTTGCATTCTTTTTAAAACTTAGACAAATAAAAAGACTTAGATTTGTTAAAAATAATGATTTTTATATTAGCGTAGATAATGAAAAGATATATTTTGATACTTATGAGATAGATGAAGCAGGTGTTTTTGGTATAGCAAAGAGCTATAAGAAAGTAACTGCAACGATAAATAAAAGCGATATAGTTTTTAGATTACAAACCAAGCGACCTGCTTTAGCTTATTCGTATATATTCAATAAAGACGCTTATAACACTAAAGAAACAGAAAATCAAAGTTTAAATTATAGATTAGACTACCCTATAGCTAGAATAATTTTCTTTCCTATAATTATGTTTTTTGTAATATTGGATATTTTATCAAGCTATTTAGCACTATTTTTCTTAAATGGTAAAAACTTAAAAACTTACACAATATATCAAACTAAAACCAAGCTAGTTTCATTGCCTTTTGTTGATGATTTATCGGTTTATTTTTTATACACAGAGTTTAGACAAAAGTATTCTGCAATTAGCAAAGGTGGATTTGAAATGGAATTTAGAGAAGAAGAAGCACAACCACTAGGCGAAAAATACATAGCAAAACAACAAAAGAAAATTGAAAAGATTTTAAACAAGAAAAAGGAGACATTATGACCGAGAAAAATAAAGAAACTTTAGATTTTATAAATGATGTTTTTGCAAAAATTCAATTTGTAGAAAAATCAATGGCAAAATATCTTGGGGTTAAGAATACAATATTTTTTGATATTAAAACTCAAACATTTTCTATATATATAAAATATTTACAAAATAAAGATAAAGATAATACAGCTTTAAGGTTGGCAGGCAATATTTTTGGCAGTATAATTGATGAAGTTATACTCAATAAATCTAAAAATATATTAGTATTCTTAAACAAACTAGGGGTTGTAGAAAATGAAAGGATTGAAGCTATTATCAATTTTAAAGCTTCTGATTATTTTGGAGAAACTTTTCCTGAAGCTGCTGAATTCTATGGAAGAATATTGAATGATAAAGAGTTTGCAAAAGAAATGTTTGAAAATGCCAAGTCAGTTTTAGATTTTGATTTGATAAAGGATTATTATTCTAATGTAACTTTTGATAAATTTTGTAGTGATGTTATAGATTTACTTAGACCAAAAGAAGATGTGAAAAAAGGTAAACCTGTATTAGAAGCAGAAGTTAAAGATAATAATATAATTATTAAAGCAGATAATATTAATGATGGGATTGATTTTGCAAATAATTCTAAATTTAATAATTATGATATCGCATTAAGTGATTATAATAATTCAGTTCAAATTGAAAAAAACAATAATTTTGTCACAATAAACACCAATAATAATTCTACTTTATCTGATGAAGATTTATTTGATTTAGCACTATTTAGTGGAGTAAATAAGGCTAGTATCAATAATGTTAAATATGATATAAAACAATTAGATAATGATACTTTAAAAGATATTATAGATTATATACCTAGTAAATCGTTTGTGCTAACTAATATTAAGATATTAGTAGGAGAAGAGATTTTATTAGGAGATAATAAAAAATATGTAGTAAAACAAGGCGATACAATCATAGATATTGCAAAAGCAAACAAAATGAGTGTTAAATCTTTAATCAAACTAAATCCAAATTTAATAGAACAAGGAAGAGTTAAATTTTTAGAAGATAAAGTATTGGTTGAAGCAAACGGAGATTTGGCAAAAATATTTGATTATAAAGATTTTGTATCAAGAACCTTTAAAGATACATTTAAAGGGGATTATAGTGATGATTTTAAAAATAGTTTATATAAAAATAAAACTTTAAACATTTTCTATAATCCAATGGCTAAAGTTATAAAATACGACCCGCTAGTCCTAGACCTAAACAACAACGGCGCAATAGATACAATCACTCTTAATAATTCTAAGGCATTTTTTGACCACAACAATGACAACATAGCTTATAAATCATCTTGGATTAGTAAAGATGATGGATTATTAGTATTAGATAAAAACAATAATAATCTAATAGATAATGGCAATGAATTATTTGGAAACTTTACTGAAATTCCAAGTAGTGATTTTAAAGCTTTAGATGCTAACAATAATCAAACCTTAAATCCTACTCAAACCACATTTGCTCTAAACGGCTTTGAAGCCTTAAAGCTTTTAGATAGTAATAAAGACGGAGTAATTGATATAAACGATAAAGAGTTTAACAATCTTAAAGTATGGCAAGACTTAAACGAAGATGGCATAACGCAAATAAACGAGCTAAAGTCTTTAAAAGATTTAAACATAACTAGTATAAATCTAAACTATAAAGATACAAATCAAAAGCTTGATAATGATAACACCATCACTCAAACAGCTACCTTTATCAAGGATGATAAAGAAAGCTTATTAGCTGATATTAATTTTAGCGTTAGTAGTATAGAAAGAGTATTTAAAGACAAGATAATATATTCAGAAGAAGAATTAAATCTAGCAAATCTTAAAGGCTATGGAGTATTAAGAGATTTAAGGGACGCTGCTTGTTTAAATACTAAATTAAAAGCATTGCTTAAAGATTATTCATCTACAAACAGCAAAGAAGAGCAATTGCACAAGCTTGATAGTCTAATTTATGCTTGGGCTAATACTAATAAAGCTTTAAACAAAGACTTTAACCTATCTAAAACTAAAGAATTTGATAGCAATAATCCTAGCAATACTGATAGCATAAGGGATTTATGGCTTACGCCATCACAAGCTAGAGAATATGCTAATTTTACTATTAGCGAAAGTTTAAAAAATGAGTTTAATGAGCTTAAGCAAAAAATATCAATTATTAATTCATTTTTAGGCGTTAATAATCAAGATTTTTATGTAGCTAGTTTAAATGAGTTTAATGAGCTTAGAAATAGCTTTAATAATACTTATGATAGTTTAAGAACTTATGTTTATAAGGGATTGTTATTTCAAACAAGATTAAAAGAATACTATGATGAAATAAACATTACTAGCTACGAAAACAATGGCTCGTATGAGCTTAAATTAGATTTTTCTAAAAGTATAGAAAAATTTAAGGCTATTAATGAAACAAATCCTAAAAAAGCTTTCGTTGATTTAGCTGAGTTTATAACAAGCTTTAAAGATATAAATTCTTTAAATGATTGTGTAATATTGCTAGGTGATTTTATAAAAACAATGAATAATTATACTTTAAGTGATTATTTAAAACTTTTAGATGAAGATACTATAAATGCACTATCAACTCAAACAGGAACAAGTGGTAATGATACATTAGTAGGGACAAATTTATTAAATGGTAAAGATACTTTATATGGACTTGATGGCGATGATACCTTAATCGGTGGAATTGGTGATGATACTTTAGTAGGTGGTAATGGCAATGATACTTATGTTTTTGATAAAGATTTCGGACACGATACTATCATAAACTACAAATCAAATCTAAATGATATAGATTGTATTAAATTTAACGATGCAAGCATAAATGCCAATAATTTAAAATATGTAAGAAATTATGATGATTTAATGCTGATTAAAGATGATAATAATAGCATTAGAGTTAAAGACTTTTTTGCATATGAAGATTTAAGAAATACTATTGATGAAATCAAATTCGCTAATAATACAAGCATAAATAAGGATGAGATAATTAATAGAGTTTATACACCTACAAATGGTGATGATAACTTTACAATGTTTTTTACAAATAAAGATTATGTAATAACTATGCTAGATGGCAACGATACCATAATCACACATAATGGAGATGATATTATTGATGGTGGAGATGGAGATGACATCATAAGAAGTGGAGCAGGAGCAGACATCATAAATGGTGGCAATGGTAATGATGATATTTATGCAGGAGATGGTGATGATATCATAATAGGCGGAGCAGGAGATGATATCTTGCAAGGCGGTATGGGGAATGATAAGTATATTTATAAAGGAGTTTGGGGGAAAGATACAATAATTAATCTTAGAAATGATAATGCTTATGATGAAATAATCCTAGATGTTAGCTCATCATTTGTAAAAATTACTAGAAATAATGATGATTTAATAATAAACAAGCTAAAAAGTGCTGGTTGGTTTAGAAAAGTGGTTGATGAAAGTTCATCTATAAAAGTTGTAGATTTTTTCAAAAAAGATTATGATATATCTGCTTTAGTATTACAAGATAAGACTTTAAGTGCTAATGATTTAAGACAAATGGTATTAACTCCTACTTGGGGCAATGATACTTTAATTGGAAGTGAATATAGCGATAAAATATATGGCTTATTTGGTAATGATACTTTAATTGGTGGTAAAGGAGATGATTATTTAGACGGCGGTGCTGGAAATGATACATATATCTTTAATAGAAATGATGGAAATGATTATATAAAAGATGCCTTAGGATATGATACTATTAAATTTAATGATATTAGCTTTAGTGAAGTTGTGCTTAAAAAAGATGTAGATAATCTAATCATCAAATATAACAATAATAAAGATAGTGTTACTATATTAGGTAATTTTGGGATAGGATTTAATAAGATTGAAAAATTTGTTTTTAGTGATAAAACTTTATGCTATGATGAGTTTATAAATACAGCCGCAAAAGAATTACCAAGCTATGAGGATTTGGTAAATAAAGTGATTAAACCTGATTTATCATCTTATTTAAAAAACACAGAAAGACTAATACAAGATACGAATGCTTACTCGCCTAATTCATCTGGATTTATTACATATACAGATGATAAAAACAACAATATTCAAGTATATTTATAAACTAAATCCAAATTCTTTAAGAATTTGGATTAGGAATTTGAAATTAAATTAATAATTATTTTTAAATTTTATGGATTTTTTACTAAAACTTTATATTATAAAAAATTAATTAGCAAGTTAAGGCATTTAAATGTTTTTTTATAAAAAATGTGAAGTTTGTAAAAATAAAATTCCTTTACCTAAAACACATGTTTTTGATGAAGATTTAGGGTATATAATGAAATGCGATTATTGTAAAGCTATTTACAAACATCAAACAAGAGATATTTTAGGAATTTTGATTTTTATTTGCAATATTTTTGCTCTTATTTTTAGTATTATTTTAATGTATGTGTTTTATTGTGTTATAGCTAACGAACTTATATGTTTTTTTATCTTAATATTTTTGTATGGTTATTTTATGCATGTATTTCACATATTAATTATTGATAAATATGTTTTAACTAAAAATACTAAAGAAATTTAATATAGACAATATCGCATCACTTCCTATAAAAAATAGCATATTAAGTCTTGCTATGGCTTTTATATCTACTATTTTATTTTATTGTTATATAAAAGCAAAAAATAATAACTTTTAATTCCAACTATTTTTACAATAAAACATTTTTAAATTTATTAAAATCCTAATTTAAATTCCAAAATATTTTATACCATCAATTAACCTTATTGTTTAAAAGAATTTAAATAAACTTATTTGCTATACTAAACCATAAAAGTTGTTTTACATTCGGAGCGATAAATGTATTCTAAGCTGATAGAGTTTATAAGAAAATTATTGTATTGTATATTTGCATTGCTTTGCATACTATTTATATTATCTATTTTATCCATCGGCGCTTTTACAATAATAGAATATTATGTTACAAAACCTTACGATTATAGTGATTTTGTTAAGGTAACAAAAGAATTAAAAAAAGTTGAAGAAATTTTATTAAAGCAAGGATATAAACCATATTATGATTTTGGTGATAAAAGAACATATAAGGTAAATTACAATGAACTTGGATATGGTTGCATTATTGATGAGTTACAAAAACAAGAATACGCTATTCAAAATTTTTTTGAAAGATATCCACATACGCAATTAGAAAAAATCAATAATTATAAAAGTATAGATGAAATAAAAGAAATAAAAAAATTTAGCAAAGATTTATTAAAAACTTCACAAATCTATGAATTTAATTACGAGCTAACAATTGATGGTTTTGAGCATTTTTATGATAAAAATTCTTTTATTTTTAAAGATGGAAAATTATTTGTAAAATATTATTACTTTAATTTTAATAATAATTTGCTTGAAGAAAATTATGAGTTTTTAATAGATGATTGTGGTTATATTGAGCGTATGTAGTAAAAGAGTTAGTATGAAAGTAATTAATAATTGTTAGGATTTTAAATGTTTTTTAGAATAGTTAAATTAATATTTGTTATAAGTTTATTATGTTTAATACTTGCTTTATGTTATTTTGCATTAACTTATAATTTTATAAGTAATAACACCGACCCATTAAAAGAATTTAATGAACTTAAATCAAAATTATATAGAATTGAAGCAGACCTAAGTGAGAATAATTTGAGCTATTATGATTTTAATACTGATAAAACTTATAAAATAGATTATAATAAATTCGGCTATAAGTGTAGAATTGAATACCTAGAACGACAAAAACTCGCTATAAAAGATTATTTTAATCGACATGCAAATATAGAAAAATTAGAAAAAGTTCAAAATTATAAAAATATAGATGAAATAAAAGAAATAAAAGAATTTAGCAAAGACTTATTAAAAACTTCAAAAATAAATAAATTTAATAATGAGCTAGTAATAAAAAATGATAAATATTTTTATGATGAAGCTTCATTTGTTTTTGAATCTGAAAGATTGTTTGTGAAGTATTATTACTTTGATGAAAATAATGATTTTAACGAAGTTAGTGAAGAGTTTTTCATAGATAGTTGTGGTTATATTGAAAATAGATATAAAGCAATAAGTTCTAAAGGTAGATTTAGATTATAAAAACTATAAATAATTTATAAATATTATTTATAGTTTTAAATGAATAAAATTATTTTAAAAGATTTGATAATTTATCTTTAACTTCGTTTGAGTTTAATTCTAGTTTTTCAAGTGTTTTACGAGCTCTAAATTCTACCAAATTATCATCAAGTTTTTTACCCACTACAATAGCATAAGGTGTGCCTATTAACTCATAATCACTCATTTTTACACCAAAACGCTCATTTCTATCATCTAATAAAGCCTTAATGCCATTAGCCAAACAATACTCATATATATCATTTGCAAACTTAACTTGCTCTTCATTTTTAATATCTGATATTATGATTTGTAATGTAAATGCTGAAATATTTTTATCAAAAATAAGCCCATAATCATCATTATTGCATTCAGCAATTACTGCTAAAAGCCTACTAATTCCTATACCATAACAACCCATTATAAAAGGTTTTGCCTTGCCATTATTATCAAGATAAGTTGCATTCATAGCACTTGAATACTTATCGCCTAATTTAAATATATGCCCTACTTCAATGCCTTTTGTAATTTTTAAAGCTTTATTACACTTATGGCATTCATCATTTTCTTTAACCAAGCTTAAATCATAAAAACGCTCTTGTAAAAAGCTAGTTACCTTAAATCCTACATAATGATAGTCTTTTTCGTTTGCTCCACAAATTAAATCGCTTTCATTTTCTAACTCACTATCTATGAAAAATCTAACAGGACAATCCTTAAGCCCAATAAATCCTGGAACTAAATTAGCCTTTATTAATTCTTCTTCACTTGCATCTACTAAATCAAGTGCATTAGCTGCATTTAAAGCCTTAGTTTCATTTAGCTCATCGCAACCTCTTATAAAATATACTATGATTTCTTCTTTATCTACATATATTGCTTTTTTTGCTACTGCTTTTATGAAATTATGCTCTTTGCATTTAAAGAATTTAGCTAAATCTTCTATGGTTTTTACATTTGGAGTGTGAAATTTTGCAAAATCAGCTTCTATTTCTTTGATAAATTTTCTTTTAGCTCTTTTTGCTGTTTCTATATTAGCACAATATCCACATTCACAAATAGCCAAATCATCTTCTCCACTAGGACTAATCACCATAAATTCTCTTGAACCACTTCCACCAATTGCTCCGCTATCTGCTTCTACAATCGCATAATTTAACCCTAATTCATCAAAAATTTTACAATACGCTTCTTGCATATTTAAAAATTCAGCTTCTAAAGACTCAAGCGAATCATGAAAACTATAAGCATCTTTCATAATAAACTCACGAGCTCTAAAAAGTCCAAATCTAGGTCTTGCTTCATCACGGAATTTAGTTTGAATTTGAAATAAATTAATAGGCAATTGTTTATAGCTTGTAATTTTTCCACGCACAAGCGCAACTATTGCTTCTTCTGCTGTCGGACTTAGGATAAAATCATTTTCTTTTCTATCCTTAAACCTTAGCAATTCTTTACCAAATTTAGCACTTCTTCCACTCTCATCCCAATAATTTAACGGGCATACAAAACTAAGATTTAAATAGTTTGCTCCTGCATTTTTCATATGCTTAATTACAATATTTTTAATATTTTCTAATACTTCAAGCCCTAATGGTAAATAACTATAAAGTCCTGAGCCAAGTTGCTCTATATAAGCTGCTCTACTAAGTAAAATATGACTTTTTAAGATAGCATCTCTTGGTGCTTCTTTTGTCGTTGGTGCGTATAATTTTGAAAATCTCATTCGTTTTCCTTCACATTAAATAAATAATTTAAACTTTGTGTTTCTAAACCTTCATCATCAATATTTTTAAGTCTTATTGTAGGTTCGTGCAAATAAGACTTCATAACTTGTTTTGCGAATTTCAATGCTTCTTCATTATCACTATTTTTTAAATAACCTTTCTTAATTGCTATTTCTAATTCTTGATTTATGATTTCATCTGCTCTAATTCTCATAGCTTTTATTATAGGAGTTACTTGAATTACATTTAAATCCTTATAAAACTCATTAACCATTTTTGCAACTACACTAAAAGCAACTTTTGCTTCTTCATCTTTAAATTGCATATTTTTCTTAACTATTTCGTTTAGACTATCAACGCTAAAAACTTCTATTAATTCGCTATTTTCAAGCTCAATATCTCTTGGCACAGCAATATCAAAAAAATACCTTTTAAACTCAACCGGACTTATAATATCTTTAGTAATTATAGGTTCATTTGAACTAGTAGCACAAAATATAAGCTCATAAGAATTTAAAATAGAGATTAAATCTTCATAATCTAAACATATTAAATCTAGTTCATTTGCTAGTTTTAAAGCATTTGCTTTGGTTCTTGAAATTATCGCAATATTTCCTTTTGTATGATTTAGCAAGTGTTTTGCAGCTAATTCTATCATCAAACCACTTCCTATTAAAAGGATTTTTTTAGTTTTAATATCACAAATCTCTCTTGCTTTTGCTACTGCAACAGAGCTTACTGATACAGAGTTTTTTGAAATAGCGGTTTTATTTCTAACCATTGCAGCACATTTAAAAGAATAATTAATCGCTACTTCTAAATTAGGAGAATAATTAGCACTTTGCAAGGCTTGTTTTAATTGACCTGTGATTTGAGTCTCCCCTATTACAAGGCTATCAAGTGAGCTTGAAACACTAAAAAGATGATGAATAAACCCACTGCCTTCATAAATATCAGGAGAATTTTTGATAAGTTGCTCATCAATCTTACAAATTAAACATAAGCACTTTATTATGTATTCATAAACACCCACTTGGTTTTCAATATAACACATTATTTCTATTCTATTACAGGTGCTTAAAATCACGCATTCTTCTATGTAATCATTAGCTAAGATTAATTTATAAATTTCTTTTTTCTTAAATTCATCACTTAAAGCTAGTCTTTCTCTTACTTCAATACTTGTATTTTTATGAGTAAAACTAACGCTAAAATAATGCATCAAAACTCCCTAAAAATCATTTTTTTAACGATTTCTTTTAATTCATCGCTACTTGCGTATTTTAATGCAAGTTCTCCGTAATTTTTAGCTTCATTTATACTTGCATTTATTAAATCGTATTTTAAAAATTGCTCTTTTATCCACGATAATTCATCTTTGCTTAAAGTCTTACAAAAATAAGACCTTAGTCTTGCTTTATCATCGCCTTGCAATTTTTTATCTAGCATAATGTATGGAAGAGTAACTTTGCCTTCTTTATAATCATTTAAATTTGGCTTTCCTAAAGTAGCTTCATCTTGAGTAATATCTAAAATATCATCAACTATTTGAAAGGCAATTCCTAGATTTTTACCAAATTCTTTATAATCACTAGCGTTAGGATAATTAGCTAAAAGTGCTGCTGCATATGCACTTGCTTCTATTAATGAAGCAGTTTTTTTATAAATCATTTCATAATATTTGCTCTCATCTTCATTAAAGCTTTCTCCAAGCTCTACATCAAGCAATTCGCCACTACTAAGCAAGGCAACTGCACGACCAACACAGGCTGCTATTTCACTTTTAAAAGAGCATAAATTATAAAACGCAATTGAATATAAAATATCACCTAGCATAATAGCAGTTTTATCGCCATAAATTGCATTAATACTTGGAGCATTTCTTCTAGTTAGTGCTTCATCTATTACATCATCGTGCATAAGTGATGCTAGATGAATACACTCAATTACTGCACATAATTTATAAGCTTCATCACTAACTCCAGCTATTTTTAAAATCAGTTTTGAGCGTAATCTTTTGCCGTGATTTACCTTGGCTAAATACTCATAAATACTAGGATGCTTTAACTCTTTTATAAATTCATTTATATAAAAATCTATCTTTTCCATACTACTTCCCTTTTAAATTCTTATTAAACTCAATATCTACTCTTCCATCGTTATCAATAACTAAAACCTTTATTTTAGCTTTATTATCTTTAAAATCCTTAAATTCTAAAAAAAGTGTAACTTTATCAATGCTAGGATTTTTGTAATTAGGCAAAATTTGTTCTTTAACAAAATCAAGCCCCCTTCTAAGAGATAATACATATTGTTTTCTATAATTTTTATAATCTTTAAAATTAGTTAGCAAAATCAAATTCGTATTATCAAAATGCGTCCATCTAAAGGCATATTTTTGCCATTTTTCTTCACCCTTAGGACTTATGAAAAACCATTCTAATTCATCTTTTTTTAAAATATATTCTTTTTCATAAGCAAAATTAGGCACACCTGCAAATAAATTAATACTAAAAAAAATCAGTATTAAAAATCTATAATATTGTTTGGACATTCTTTATGATAAACCCCAGCTGCGTCATAATATTCATTACAATCTTCATAATAATGAAGCCTAATTCCATCTTTACTAGCACACGAGCTAAAAATAATAGCTATTAAAACAATCAATTTTTTCATGCTATCAACCATTGAAATAATTTTTTAAGCTCTTCACTTTCACTTCTTCTATTTTTATGCTTTTTTCTCCATTCATAAGGATTTTGAGCGTTTTTATCTATCCATAAGCCTTTTAATTCTTGTCTTGCTTTTAACTCATCGCTTTTATACATATTTGTATAATAAGAATACGCCCAAGCACAACCTTGCTGAACTACATAGCGATTTATATCTACCTCATCTAAATATACAATTGCTATGGTTCTTTTATATTTATCTTTGCCTTTGATTTTCAAATCAACCTTTTTGCCAATTATTTTAGAAGACAAAACCCTAGTACAATATGCACCAAAATTCTGACTTGTTTCAGGTGCGTCAATGCCATATAATCTAACTTTTGTTTTTTTCTTGCCTTTTCTTACTTGAATAGTATCTCCATCCATTACTTTTGATACAAAATAATCTCCTGCAAATAGATTAATACTTAGCAAGAATATCAAAACAAATCTCATTATTTAGCTCTTACAATTTTATTTAAAAATGTGAAATTTTCTTTAATTTTAAAATCACTTTCAATAGATTTTGCTAATTTTTCTAAAGAAGATTTAAAATCATCAAATAAATAATTAGCATAAGAACCTGGATTTGGATTAATCTCATTTAGATAAATCTCATTATCTTTAATAAAAAAATCGCATCTAATTAAAGCACCTTTAAACAATGGCAAATAAAGTCTAGTAAAAGCGTCTTTTAATTTATTTACTAACTCATCATTAAGTTTTACTTCTTCTATTTTTTCTTGTTTAAAGCTTAGATATTTTTGGTCAAAATCTAAATGACCATTTTTCTTAGGCTCTTCAATCTTTGAAAATACAATTTTTTCGCCATCAAAAAATCCTGCTAGATTTACTTCTTGAATATTTTCAATAAAAGGCTCTGCTAAAATCTTGTCATCAAATTCATACGAACTATCATACGCATAAGCAAAATCTTCTTTATTTTTTACTATATTTATACCTATACTACTTCCAAGCCTAGCTGGTTTTAAAATAACAGGTAGTTCAACTTCATCATTTTTGCTTTCTAATAATTTATAAGCAATTGTTTTAACCCCTACTTCATTTGCATAAAGTTTAGTTAAATGTTTATCAAAACTAAGCACACAAGCAGCGGTTCTAGGGCCTATGTATTTGATATTATAAAAATCAAACATAGAAGCTAATTTCCCATCTTCGCCATCTTTTCCATGAACTATATTAATAGCTATATCAAATTCTACTTTTTCTTCGCCTAAAAGTTTTTTAAGATAAAAGCCACCTTGTTTTAATACTAAAGGCTTAAGATTTTTAAAACCACCTTTTGCAAAATAATTTGCATTCATATTATTTTTATCTATTAGATAAAACTCATTATCAAAACTAACATAAATAAAAATTACATCATCTAATAATTTTGCCACAGTTACAGCACTTACTATGCTTATTTCATGCTCGTAAGAATTCCCACCAAAAACCATTGCGTATTTCATTTATTTTCCTTAACTTAATTTTTTAAGAGCTAGTTTTATTACTTCGCTAACACTATTTGCATTTATATCTTTTAAAGCTTTAATCACAGCTTCTTGTTTAAAGCCTAAAGCAAGTAAAGCTTCACTAGCTTCGTAATAATAATTATTCTCCGCACTTATTCCTAATTTGATTATTTTATCTTTTAATTCTAATATTAATCTACTTGCACTCTTAGCACCAATTCCTGGAGCTTTACATAAAGCTTTTGCGTTTTCATTAATAATAGCACTTTGCAAACTCGCTACATCCATTGATGATAGAAGTGCCATAGCACTTGTAGCACCTATGCCATTTACTTTTATTAAGGCTTCAAATAATATTTGCTCACTTTCATCTAAAAAGCCATATAATTTATTTGAATCTTCTTTAATAATTTGAGTAATTAATAAAGCTACTTTATCTCCTTTATTAATCCTAGCAGCACTTAATAAGCTAAGATTTATTCCATACCCTACTCCATAAGTTTTTAAGATTATAAACGCAGGAGTTTTTTTAATAACTTCACCTTCTAAATAAACTATCAATAATCTTCCTTTTCTTCCATAAATTCATCTTCGTAATTTTTAACTTCTGTTCTTTTTAGCTTTACTATTTTTGCACTTTCTTCATCACCTATCATAACTCTTTCTAATTTTAAACAATATAAATCTTCATATTCTTTAGTATTATAAGTTAGCTCAATATCAGGATAAAGTAATTTGAATTTAATTTCATTTAAATTCGCCCATCTTTTAGTATTTATAACCTTTGCTTCATAGACTTTATTTTGCAATCTTTTTAAATCATCTTCTAAATCTTTATGCTTATCTTTAAAATCTTTTAATTTAGTAATTAAATCATTATATTCAAGCACAACATTTTGATAATCTCTAATTTTTTGCAAAAATGCAGTAGGTGGAATAATATTACTTTGTTTCATCTCTGCTAATCTTTGTTTAATTTGCATAATACTATCTTTATTAGCGTCTATGATTGATTTTTTACTATCTATAATTTTTGGTAAAGATAATAGATTTTTATTTACTTCGGCTAATTGACCTAAAGTTTTTTCAAGACTTTTAACAATTATTGGAGATTTACTAGCACTTACTAAGAATTTGTTATTTTCTCCTAAACACTCTTTAACAACTGCAATATCACTAACTTCTATAGTTGTATTAGTTGTGAGCGTATCTATCATTACTTTATTTGCTATGATTTTACCGCCTAATGCGTGTTTTACTCTTACATTTTTTCCTATAATAACGCCATTTTCAAGCCTATTTACTTCTATATCTTCGCCTTCGCAATAACCCCTATGCACTTCTATATTGATTTTTTTCGCATAAATCTTACTTTTTGAATGAGTTTGTCCGCCTATATTTGCAATTTTTGCTTTTACTACTGAATTTTGAGCGATATTTCCTTTTACATTAAGTGTGCTTACTTCTATACTAAGATTTGCCCCTACTGCATCTTTTAAATAATCTTGTTCATCAACATTTAAAGTAATATCTTTATTAATACCTGCATCAATTGAACCTGTTGTTTTAAATTCCACAGCTTGAACGCTAACACTATCTTTTATATCATACAATTTATCTCTATAAACAAAAGTTACATAGCCATTTATATTTGCATAATACTTTATACTCAAATCATCTTCAAGCATTCTAATATTTTCACTAACTTTAAAATCAGGCTCACTTATAATATTAGAATTAGTAGCGTTAATGATATTTCCTTTTAAATCCTTACCATTAACAGCCTTTATTGGTTTAATAAATTCAATTATTAATTCATCTTTACTAATAGCATTTATAAAACCACGCTGAGAATAATCAATTTTAGCATTTTCATCTACTTTTTTATCTTTATAATAAAGCTTGGTTTCTGAATTAATAGCATTAATTGGCTCAATCCCCTTAGCTAAAACTATACTAGCTTCCATAATTTGCTTACTTTCAAATGCCTTTAGCATTTTTACAAGCTGCTCTTGAAAAGTAAATTCTCTAATGCCTAGTAATAAACCTGCTTTTATAAATTTTTTATTAATTAAATCTCTAATATTTTCTATATATTCAGCAAATTCTATTTTATCATCATAATTTATAGCACTAAAATTTGCTACTACCTTAGTAAGATTTTTATTTGTTCCTATCTTAAAATCAATTAATGGAACAATATTGTCTATTATTTCTATTTCATATATTTGTTTAATTTCCATATCGTCATTAAAGAATTTATCATCGTTAAATACTTCTAATTCGTGTTCTAAAAGAGTTTGAGACATTCCATCTTTAGTGATTATTGTCTCATAATGAAGAACCTTAAAATCTAAATTATTTATATCTTTTCTATATCTATTTGCATAATTTGTTAATTCATCATAAGGTTTATCTGTTTTGATTATGTATTTTTCCAAATTGTAAAGCCTTTATTTTTTTTCGTTAATATACCTAAAAATAAATTAAAAAAGTAAAATGAATGAAACAAGAACTAATAAAAAAATATTTTTTCAATATTTTTGGTATTTTAATATCAAGAATAAGTGGCTTTTGTAGAGATTTTTTGCTAGCTAGATTTTTAGGGGCTAGTATTTATTCTGATATATTTTTTATAATGATAAAGCTTCCGAGTGTTTTTAGAACCTTATTTACCGAAGGCACATTTAATCAAAGCTTTTTACCAAATCTAGCCAAGACTAATCGTAAAGGCGAATTTTGTGTAAAGATACTTATAATTTTTATAGCTATACTTAGTTTAATAGCCTTAATTGTTTTTATGTTTTCTAATATCTTTACTAATCTAATAGCCTATGGTTTTGATGATGAGATTAAAAAAATATCAGCACCTTTAATCGGGCTTAATATTTGGTATTTAGTGATTATTTTTTGTGCTTCGTTTTTTGCGTCTTTACTTAATTATAAAGGTAGATTTTTTATAACTAGCATAAGCGCTTCTATTTTTAATTTTGCTTGTGTAGCTGCTCTTTTAATATTTAAAGATTTAGAAAAATTACAATTGCTTAAAATGATTACTTATTTTATTTTAATAAGTGCTTTTATTCAAGTAATTATTTTAATGATTGCTTTAAAAGATAATAAAATCTTTCATTCTATGATAATTTATGTAAAGAATTTAAATCATAAAAATAAAAAAACTTCTCTTAAAGGCTTTTTTAAAAATTTTAGTTCATCTTTAATTGGCTCATCAAGTTCGCAATTAAACTCATTAGTTGAAATTGCTCTAGCTAGTTCATTAGCTCACGCAAGTATTTCATATCTTAATTATTCAACTAGACTTTATCAACTCCCACTAGCCTTAATTGCTATTGCTTTTACTCAAGTATTTTTCCCAAGCTTAATTGCTTATATTAAACAAGGAAAAATTCAAAATGCTATTTTAAGTATTCAAAAAATATTTGAATTAATGCTACTTTTATTAATACTTGCTGCATTAACAGGCTATATTTTAAGCGAAGAGATAATTAAACTCTTATTTGAGCGTGGAGCATTTACAAATGAAAACACACTTGAATGCGCTAAAGTCTTAAGACTTTATATATTATGTATAGTTCCACTTGGAATTTCAAAATTATTTTTAGCTTGGATAAATGCAAATTATTTACACTCAATTGCTGCTAAGATTTCAATAATGTCTTGTTTTATAAGTATAATTGCAAGTTTATGTTTTATAAAAGATTTTGGTATTTTAGCCTTTTGTATAAGTGCTAATATTTCTGCTTGGTTTATACTACTTGCTTATCTTTTTGTGTTTTCTTATGCTAGATTTTTTAGTATTTTAAGACCTAGCGTTTGCTTAGGAATTATCTTTATTAGTGTAATATTTGCTTATGTTTTAATATATTTAAAAGGATTTTTAAATGCAATTTTTTAACTCACAAACTAGAAAAAAAGAAGAATTTACATATAAAAATGAATGTATAAATATATATGTTTGCGGTCCAACCGTTTATGATGACGCACATTTAGGCCATGCAAGGTCAAGCATAAGTTTTGATTTATTAAAAAGAGTAATTAAAGCAAATGGTTTTGAAGTAAAATTAGCAAAAAATTACACAGATATTGATGATAAATTAATCAAAAAAATGAATGAAAGTGGCAAAAGTCTAGCTGAAATTAGCGAAACTTATATTAAAAGTTATGAAGCTGATATGAAAGCTTTAAATGTTTTAGAGCCTGATATTAGCCCAAGAGCAACTGAATATATTAATCAAATGATTAGTTTTATTGAAAAATTGCTTGAATTAAAATATGCTTATAGATTAGATGATGGAATATATTTAAATACAAGTTTAGATAAACTTTATTTAAGTATTTCAAACAAACCTCAAGATGATACTATCTCAAGACTTGAAAATGAAGTAGATAAAAAGAATGCAAGTGATTTTATATTATGGAAATTTGATGAGAATTATTATAAAGCAAGTTTTGGCACAGGTCGTCCTGGTTGGCATACTGAATGTGTTTGTATGATTTTAGATATTTTTCCTAAATTACACATTCATTGTGGTGGAGCTGATTTGTTATTTCCACACCACGAAAACGAAGCTTGTCAATGTCGCTTAGCAACTAAAAACGAACTGGCTACTTTTTGGCTACATAATGGCTTTGTAAATATTAATAACGAAAAAATGAGTAAAAGTCTAAATAATAGCTTTTTTGTAAAAGACGCTTTAAAAGAATTTAGCGGAGAAACACTTAGATTTTATTTACTAAGCACTCATTATAGACAAGATTTTAATTACACAATTACTGATTTAAAAGCTTCTAAAAAACGCCTTGATAAAATATTTAGAGTGAAAAAAAAGCTTAATTTAAATGAGCTAGATTTAAAAACAATAGCACCTAATAGTGAGCTAAAATCAAAATTAGTTGAAGCTTTAAGCGATGATTTAAATACTTCAAAAGCACTTGCAATTGTAGATGAATGGGTAAATTATGCAAATACTATAAAAGCTAATGATGAACTTAAAAATGAGTTTTTAGCTATTGTTGAATTATTAGGAGTTGGAGTGATTAATCCTAATGAATATTTACAAAATTGTGATGAGAAATTCCGTATTCAAATTCTAAAATTAATTGATGAAAGAAATGAAGCTAAAAAAAATAAAGATTACGCAAAAGCCGATAGTATTAGAAATGAATTAAGTAATTTAGGCGTAAGCATTCAAGATAGCGCTAATGGTGTTGATTGGGAGATTTTATGAATTTAAAAGAAATAGAAAATCAAAATGTATCCCAATTAAAATTATCTTATGTATTAAAAAGGTTTAAGCACTATTTTAAAGATTATAAAATAAGATTTTTTCTAGCAATAATAGGTATGATTTTAGCTTCAGCTGGAACTGCTGGTAGTGCTAAGATTATTGAACCGATTTTAAATAAAATCTTTGTAGAAAAAGATGTAACATTATTATATATCTTACCTTTAGGTGTGTTTGCTTTATATTTTATAAAGAATTTAGGTCTTTATATGCAAACAATTAATATGGGTTTTATAGGTATAGAAATTACAAAAAGACTAAGGCAAAAAATCCTAAAAAAAATCATAGTAATGGATATGAAATTCTTTCAAAAACACCCTAGTGGAGAGCTAATATCACGCTCATTAAATGATATTGGAAGTCTTCAAAATGTGCTTACTAATTTCATTCCTGATATTACAAGAGAAATAATTACAACCTTAGGCTTACTTTATGTAGTGATTTCTCAAAGCCCAAAATTAGCTTTTTTTGCATTTATTATCTTACCTGCTGCTATGCTTCCTATTAGATATTTCATAAAAAAATTAAAAAGCATAGGAATAGCAACACAACAAAATTATGCCGAACTTACTTCAAGACTAAATGAGATTTTAGGCAATATTGAACTAGTTAAATCATCAAATGCTGAAAAATTAGAACTAGAAAAATACAAAAATAGCAATGAAAATGTAGCGAAATTAATCTATCGTGGAACTAAAATAAATGCCTTTACAAGCCCTATTATGGAGACTTTTGGTGCTTTAGGCGTATCGGCAACTATAATAATAGGTGGAATGGAAGTTATAAATGGCTCTATGCAAATAGGCAATTTTTTCTCATTTTTAACGGCTTTATTTTTAATATATACTCCTGTTAAAAGAATTACAAGTCTTTATGCAAGTCTTCAAACAAACCTAGCAGCTAGCACAAGGACTTTTTATTTACTTGACCTTGAGCCAGAGATTAAAGGTGGAGATGAGAATTTAAATCAAGAAATTAAAAGCCTAAAATTACAAAATGCTAGTTTAAAATACGATGATAAATTAGCTTTAGATAATGTTAGTATAGAGTTTAAAAAAGGCGAAATCACCGCAATTATAGGAAGAAGTGGTAGCGGAAAAAGCTCTTTAGTAAATACTATTTTAAGATTTTATGAGCTAAATTCTGGAGAAATTAAAATAAATAATAACAATTATAAAAACTATTCACTAGATAGCTTAAGAGAAAAAATAGCAATAGTTACACAAAATATTTATTTATTTAGCGATACTATTGCAAATAATATTGCTTATGCAAATGAATTTGATGAAGAAAGAGTTATTAATGCTTTAAAACTTGCAAATGCTTATGATTTTATAAGTATTATGCCTGATGGAATTTATACTAAACTAAGTGAAAAAGGTAATAATTTTAGCGGCGGTCAAAGACAACGCCTAGCACTTGCAAGAGCGTTTTATAAAAATCCTGAAATAATAATTTTTGATGAAGCAACAAGTGCTTTAGATAATGAAAGTCAGAATTTAATATCAAAAAGCTTAGTAAATATTAAGCAAGATAAGATAATTATTCTAATAGCACATAGATTAAATTCTATTGCAATTGCTGATAATATTTTGATTTTAGATAATTCTAAAATGGTGGGATTTGGAAACGATAAAAGCTTAGAAAATAATGAATTTTATAAAAAATTAAAAGAAAAATTTGAAGAATGTTAAAAGAGATAAAATGAATATAGAAAGTAAAGTATTAAAAAATGGCTTAAAAATTTATGCTGTAAATCTAAATGATAATTCAGGTGTAGCTAGTGTAAATATCTTTTATAAAGTAGGCTCAAGTTATGAAGAATTAGGCAAAAGCGGTATAGCACATTTGCTAGAACACCTATCTTTTAAAAGCACAAAAACTCATAAGGCTGGAGAATTTGATGAGATAATAAAAGCATTAGGTGGAGTAAATAATGCTTGCACTAGTTTTGATTACACTCAATATTATGTAAATATCGCAAATATTCATATTAAAAGGGTTTTAGAATTATATTCTAGTATGATGAGTGAGTTATTGTTTAATAAAGATGAGTTTTATAAAGAAAGAGATGTAGTCCTTGAAGAAGAGAGATTAAGAGTAGGAAATGATGCTTTTGGGTATTTATATAATGCTATTTATAATTACGCTTTTATAAAGACTAGTTATCATTGGACGCCGATTGGATTTGCTGATGATATAGCAAATCTTACACCTAAAATTGTAAAAGAATTTTATACTAAATTCTATGCACCAAATAATGCTTGTATAGTAATTAGCGGAGATTTAGCTAATATTGATATTTTTAGTATGTGCGAAGAGATTTTTAGTAAAAAATCAGCAAAAAAAATCACACAAAATAAAGTATATGAACCAGATAGAACAGGTCTAAAAGAAATAGAACTTAGTTTTCCTAATCTAAATTCTAATATTTTTGCTTGTGCTTATAAAATACCTGCATTTAATCACGAAGATTTTGAGTATTTAAAGGCTATTTCAATATTTTTAAATCTTGATAAAAACTCAATTATAAAAAATAAAATGATAAATGAATATAATCTATGTGCTGATTTGGACTTTTACGCGCAAAGCTCTAAGAATGAAAATTTATTTATAATTTTTGGAGTTTGTAATGATTTAGTAAATACAAAATCAGCAATAAAGCAACTAAAAAAATTAATTAATCAAACAAAATTTAATAAATTTGATACAAGAACAATTTATAATCAATTAGAATTAAGCATAAATCAAGTAAAATCCAACCCAAGTGCTTTAGCGAGTGGAATTGGTAAATTTGAATGTTTTGGAGATGTAAATGTATTTTTAAATTCTCTAACTTCAAAAGAATTAGATTATAAAATTTTAAACCAAGTTTTTAAAAAATATCTAAAAGATGACAATTTAACTCAAATAATTTTAAAGGAGAAAGTATGAAAAAAGAAATAATAGGTGCAATGACAGCTTTAATAACACCATTTAAAAATGATAAAATTGATGAACTTAGTTATGAAAAGCTAGTTAAAAGACAAATAGCAAATGGAATTGATGCCGTAGTTCCTGTTGGAACCACAGGAGAAAGCCCAACTTTAACTCACGAAGAGCATAAAAGATGTATAGAAATCGCAGTAAGTGTTTGTAAAGGAACAAATACTAAGGTTTTAGCAGGTGCGGGCTCAAATGCAACTCACGAAGCAATATCTTTAGCAAAATTTGCTCAAGAGTGTGGAGCTGATGGGATTTTAAGCATTACTCCATATTACAATAAACCTATGCAAAGTGGATTATATAAACACTATGAAGCTATTGCTAAATCAATTGATATTCCTATTATGCTTTATAATGTTCCAGGAAGAACAGGTTGTGAAATAGCTAGTCAAACTATAATTGAACTTTTTAGAAATTGTCCTAATATTTACGGAGTAAAAGAAGCAAGTGGAAATATAGATAAATGCGTAGATTTATTAGCAAACGAGCCAAAACTAAGACTTGTAAGTGGAGAAGATAGTATAAATTATCCTATTTTAAGCAATGGTGGTAGCGGTGTGATTAGCGTTACTTCAAATCTTTTACCAAATGAAATTGCTAATTTAACTCACGAAGCTTTAAAAGAAAACTATAAAAATGCAAAATCTATTAACGATAAACTTTATAATATAAATAAGATTTTATTTTGTGAGAGCAACCCAATTCCAATAAAAGCAGCAATGTTTATAGCAGGATTACTTCCTAGTCTTGAATATCGTTTGCCACTTTGTGCTCCTAGTAAAGAAAATCTAAAAAGAATAGAAGAAGTTATGAAAAATTATGATATAAAAGGATTTTAATGCAAGAGATTAATTTTAAAGATAAAGTATTAGTAATAAGCGGTGGAACTCGTGGTATAGGTAAGGCTATTGTGTATGAATTTGCAAAAGCAGGTTGTAATGTTGCATTTACTTATAATTCAAACGAACAAATCGCACAAGAAATTGTTGCTGATATTGAAAAAACTTACAAAGTTAAAGCTAAATGCTATCCATTTGATATACTTGAGCCTGAAACTTATAAAGATTTATTTTTAAAAATTGATGAAGATTTTGATAGAGTTGATTTCTTTATCTCAAATGCAATTATTACAGGTCGTGCAGTTGTAGGTGGATATACTAAGTTTATGAAACTTAAACCTCGTGGAATTAATAATATCTTTACAGCTACCGTTAATGCTTTTGTTTGTGGTGCTCAAGAAGCAGCTAAGAGAATGGAAAAAGTTGGCGGCGGAAGTATTATTTCAATTTCTAGCACAGGGAATTTAGTTCATATTGAAAACTATGCAGGTCATGGGACAGCAAAAGCTGCTGTTGAAGCAATGGCTAGATATGCAGCAACTGAATTAGGCGAGAAAAATATCCGTGTAAATGTTGTAAGTGGTGGTCCAATTGATACTGATGCTCTAAAAGCATTTACTAATTATGAAGAAGTAAAACAAGCTACAATGAATTTAAGCCCATTAAATCGTATGGGGCAACCTGAAGATTTAGCAGGTGCTTGTTTATTCTTATGCACCGATAAAGCTAGTTGGGTTACAGGACATACATTCATTGTAGATGGTGGAACAACATTCAAGTGATGAATTTACCTAATCTTTTGGCTAGTGCTAGGATAGTCCTAGCACCAATTTTATTTATATTATTAACGCACTCAAATGTGTTGGTTAATACTCACAACATACATATTTCTTGGATAAATTATTTAGCAGCTCTTATTTTTACTATTGCTTCTATAACTGATTTTTTTGATGGATATATTGCAAGGTCTTGGAATCAAAAAACAATTTTAGGAGAGATTTTAGACCCTTTGGCTGATAAAATGCTTACCTTAGCAGCATTTTTAGGGCTTATGATGATGGGAAGGGTTAATGAAATTCTAGTTTATTTTATATTAGTTCGTGAGTTTTTTATAACTGGCTTAAGAGTTATGATAGTAGCTGATGGGCTTAAAATCGCTGCAAATATGAGTGGTAAAATCAAAACAACATTTCAAATGTTAGCAATTGGATTTTTACTAATGGATTGGTGGGGAAAAGATATTTTATTTTATCTATGCTTTTTCTTTACTATTTATTCTGGGGCTATTTATGTAATAGAATACGCTAAGGCAAAAAAATGAAGAATATAATTCTCACTTTTATTGTTTTAGCTTTTTGCTTTTGGCATTATGGGGCTAGTTTTTTAGGCACTATTTTAATACTTTCTTTTTTGATATTTTTTCATGAATTAGGGCATTTTTTAGCTGCAAAATACTTTAAAGTTAGAGTTTTAACATTTAGCATAGGGTTTGGAAAGCCAATTTATGTGAAGCATTATAAAGGCACTGATTATCAAATATCAAGCGTGTTTTTAGGTGGATATGTCAAGATGAAAGGTCAAGATGATAGCGACCCTACTCTTAAAAATTATGATTATGATAGCTATTCGGTATTACACCCATTTAAAAAGATTTTAATTCTTTTTGCAGGTCCATTTTTTAACCTACTTTTAGCATTTTTAATCTATATAAGTTTAGGTTTTATAGGGGTTGAAAGGCTTAGTCCGACTATTGGTGCGCTTAGCGAATATGCTGATACAAAACTAAAAGTAAATGATAAAATACTAAAAATCAATGGCACTAAAATTAATAATTTTTACGATATAAAACCACTCGTAAATGATAGTAGTATTAATGTAAAAGTATTAAGAAATAATGAAATTTTAGAACTTGATATTAAAACTTACGAAGGCAAAACTCAAAATATTTTCGGAGAAATCATCACAAAACCACTATTAGGAATTGTGCCTAAAAATGAGACTTTTATAGAATATCATAGAGATTTTAGTGTGTTTGCTTGGGCTTTTAAAGAGAGTTTAGATGGGGCTTTTTTAATCCTTGAAGGTCTTAAAAAATTAATATTAGCTGAAGTTAGCCCTAAAAATATAGGTGGAATTATAAGCATAGCCGACACAACTACAATGGCTACTACACTTGGAATTTCAAAACTGCTAATAATTACAGCTTTATTATCAATTAATCTTGGGATTTTAAACCTTTTACCTATTCCTGTGCTTGATGGCGGGCATATAGTTTTTAATTTATATGAGTTAGTTTTTAAAAGAGAAGTAAATCAAAAAGTATTTATTACACTTAGTTATATTGGAATGTTTTTATTATTTTCTTTAATGATATTTGCTACATTTAATGATATAACAAGAATTATTGAAAACCAATAAAGTATATTTTATTGGTTTTTTAATTCTAATAATTAAAACCACTATATATTTTTGCTTATTTTAAATTCTTTAATTTACTTACAATATTTTTAATTAAACTAGACTTCTTATTCTTGTAGTTTTTCTTTATATGAGTTAGTTTTTAAAAGAGAAGTAAATCAAAAAGTATTTATTACACTTAGTTATATTGGAATGTTTTTATTATTTTCTTTAATGATATTTGCTACATTTAATGATATAACAAGAATTATTGAAAACCAATAAAATATTATATTTTATTGGTTTTTTAATTCTAATAATTAAAGCTCACTAGATAAAACTAGGCAAAACTTACATAATTTTATTATTCTTCAACACTCACTACGCATTTATTTTTACCCGTATTCTTGCCAAGATACAAATTCTTATCAGCGATTTCAAATAGTTGCTTATAATCTTTTTGATTAAAATTAGCTATATATCCACCTATTGTAATACTTATTGTTTCTTGCAAATCACTTATTTTTAATTTAAACACTTCTTCTCTAATGTCATTTAAAAATATTTCAGCATCTTTTTTATTATCAATATCTGCAATGATTAAAAATTCTTCCCCACCCCATCTACAAATATTAATATTAAAATCAGAATATTTTTTATACTTATTGATTAAAACTATAGCCAACATTTTTAGCACAATATCTCCGGTTTGGTGACCATAAGTATCATTTATACGTTTAAAATTATCAATATCGCATACTGCAATTAAAATTCTTTGTTTGTTATACTTTGATAATACAACATCTTCCATATATTTTCTATTATATAAACCTGTTAAAAAATCTTTATATACAATTTGAGCTAAATCATTTATTTTCTTACTAGGGATAACGGTCACTAAAATACCATATACAACTAAGAATACCAATAAAACCGCTAAATTAATTGGATAAAGAACAATATTAGCATTTTTATATTCATCAATTTCAAAAAATTTATCACTATGTAGCACAATAGAATCTGCCTGAAAATAACTAAGATAAATTAAAAATATAATTAAAATTGTTGATACAAAACAGGTGCTTTTCTTAAAAAATAAAAATTGCACAAGTATCAAACAACATAATAACAAGTCAAATCCACTAGCACTACCTAAGTAATAAATTGCGATTAGCTGATGGATTAAAACTTCAAAATATACAACAGCATAATAAATTTTTATTTTATCGCTACTAAAATTTGTAATTATTAATACATAAATTAAGGTTGAGACTATATTTACATAAAATAGCTCATATATTTTCATATAATAAAATATAAACAAAAAGGACACATGTAAAAATGTCGCCAAAAGTATGATTAAGTAAATATAATCATAAAAATTAATCAGTCTAGATATTAACTGCTTTATTTGAGTTGTCATAATTTTCCTTGTTTAATGAACCTAATATTTGAATAAATTTCTTGTTTTCAACTATACTTATATCTGCTTTAATCTCGTAAATTTCTCGTATTAAATCAAGTGTAATAACATCGTTAATCTTTCCATTTTTATAAACCTTGTTGTTGTGTAAAAAAACTGCTTCATCACAATATAAACTTGCCAAATTTAAATCGTGCAAAACAACTATACTTATTAAATCATTTTCAATTGTAATTTTCTTTAAAGCTTCTAGTAAAATACATTGGTGTTTAATGTCTAATGCACTTACAGGCTCATCAAGCAATAAAATACTTGGGTTTTTAAGCAAAACTTGAGCAAAAGCTATCATTTGTCTTTGACCACCAGATAAATCTTTAATATTAATATTAGCAAGATGTGAAATCTTAAATTCCTTTAAAACATTAACTGCTTTATTTAAAATTTCATCACTTACTTTTAAACCTAATTCATTATAAGCACCTAGTAAAACTACTTCTAAAGCACTAAGGTTTGTATGAGTATGAAAACTTTGCAACATATAACCTATATTGCTTTGCCATTTTTTAAGATTATCTGAATTAATATTACGATAAGTCATATTATGTTTTTTATCAAGTTGAAAAATAGCATCTAATAATGTGCTTTTACCTACACCATTAGCGCCTAAAATAGCATAAATTTTACCTGATTTAAATTCTAGGTTTATATTATTTAAAATAGTCTTATTTCCTTTTTTTATATTTAGATTATTAATTTTAAGCATTTTTATTCCTTAATATAATAAAAAAGAAAAAAGGAACACCAATAAAAGAAGTTACTATTCCTATAGGAAATAAACTACCAGGAATTATCAATTTTGAAACACTAGAAGCTAAACTTAAAAATAAAGCTCCTATTATCATTGAAGCTGGTAAGAAAAATCTTTGGTCTTCTCCTATAATAAGCCTTGCAATATGTGGTGCAACAAGACCTATAAAACCTATAACGCCCACAAAAGAAATAGCAACAGAGCTAACAAAAGAAACACATAATAAAACTTTAATTCTTAAATATACTAAATTAACCCCTAAAACTTTAGCATTTTTCTCCCCAAGTCTAAATACACTTAAAGCCCAATTGTCTTTTAATAAAATTAAATAGCAAAATAAAGTAACCAAAAAGACTATTAAAATATTCATATAATTAGCTTTTTGCAAACTTCCAAATAACCAAAATAATATTTGTTGAGATACTTCAGGACTTGATAAAAATTGCACTAAAGATAAAAAAGACTGAAATAAAAACAATAAAGCAATACCAACTAAAACTAAACTTTGAGTGTTGTATTTGTTATTTTTAGCAAACATAAATAATATTGCAGAGCTTAACAAACTAGCACAAAATGCCCCTAATGGAATGCTAATAAAAGAACTTATAAAACTTATATTAAATGCAATCACTAATGAAGCTCCAAATCCAGCTGCAGCACTAAGACCTAAAGTATATGGACTAGCTAAAGAATTATTTAAAATAGTTTGCATCAAAGCTCCGCCAAGTCCTAATGAAGCTCCGACAACAAGTGCCATTAATGCCATAGGCAATCTTAAATTATAAACAATATTAACGAAATTCTTTTGTATATCTATATCAAGTGCTTTAGATAATAAAGCTTTACATACAATAATTAAATCAAGTTGAGCTGGTCCTGTAGAAATATCTAGTATAAAAAATACTAATGCTAATAAAAAAGAGATTAGTAAAAATCCCAATCTCTTATAAACAATTGCTTTATATGAAAGAATTTCTCTATTAAAATTTCTCATCATCAAGCTTTAACATAAAAGTTCCATCAGGAATAATTGGCAAATATTTCTTATGATAATTAATATAATCATCACTTGGATTAATATCGCTAAACAACTCAGGGTAAGCAGCTTTTGCTACAAATTCTAACATAAAAATATCCCCTAAAGTCCTTAGCATACTATGATAACCACCATAAATTCTATGATTTTTTACTGCGTTTAAATCTTGCCAAGTAGTTCTATTAGAAAATCCTCTTAATCTATTATTTGCTTCATCAAAACTTATATTATTACCCATTACCATTGAAGTTTTATTTTTCTTAAGCTCGCTTTCACGACCTGCTATAATAATTACTTCAGGGTCTTGAACTATGATTTCTTCAGGATTAATAGCTCCCCAAGTCTTAATAAATCCATCAGCAATACTCTTAGCATTTGCTTTATCAATCAAACTTCCCCACATATAATGTGAATATGTAACTCCATTATCACTAGGGCCATTAATTCCGTATTCTATATAAACTTTTACTTTATTTTTAATATCTTTAGTTCTTGTCTGAATTAATTCTAAACGACTTTTATAATCATTCATAATTTCTTCAGCTCTTTTTTCTTGGTTGGTTAAAATTCCAAAAATTTTAGTGCTTATCTCGTGGTTTTGTAATTTTCCTTCGTGATAATCTACTACTATTATTGGGATATTTGCTAGTTTAATTGGATTTAAAGTATCTTTTAATGTATCATATTGCCATTTAGCTAAAACTAATACATCAGGTTCTAATTCTAATATTTTTTCAATTGACAATGTGCCTGATTCTGCTTCACCAAAATCAGCAATTTTGTCTAAATTAGGCATTACATCTAAATACATTTGCCAAGAAATTGGACTCCACTCACTCCAAACTGCTTTTGAAAAACCAACAACTTTATCAAATGATTTTTCTCCACCAACTGCTAAAAAATCTGTATAGTAAAAACCTAAAGCTATTCTATTTACTGGAGTATTTAAAGTAATTTCGTTTCCTGTTACATCTTTGAAAGTAATTTCCTTAGCAAACAAGCTAAATGATAATAAAAATAGTAGAATAAATCTCAACACTTCTCCTTAAATTTTAAAGAAATAAAAAAAGGAATTTGCCAAAAGCAAATTCCTAATCATTAAAATGCTGGGATTATAGCACCTTTAAATTGCTCTTCAAGTATCTTCTTAATTTTTTCTGTTTTTATAACCTTTATTAAAGCTTTTACCCCTTCATTATTTTCATTGCCTTTTTTAACAGCAATAACATTTACATAAGGGCTATTTAAATCTTCTAATATTATAGAATCCTTTGTAGGATTTAACTTCGCTGCTAATGCATAATTTGTATTAATTACAGCCAAATCACACTCATCTAAAACTCTTGGAACCTGTGCAGCTTCTAACTCTTTTATATCAAGATTTAAAGGATTTTCCGTAATATCAATAACGCTTCTAAATTTTACTTCCTTATTTGTCTTAATAAGTCCAGCTGCTTCAAGTATGTCTAAAGCCCTACTTTCATTTGTTGGGTCATTTGGGATATATACTAAAGCATTATTTTTTAATTCTTTAATATCTTTTACCTTTTTTGAATATGCTGCCATTGGAGGTAAAAACACATTAGCAACCGCTACTAAATCAGTGCCTTTACTCTCGTTAAAGTCTTCTAAAAAAGGCTTATGTTGATACATATTAGCGTCTAATTCCCCATCATTTAATGCAAGATTTGGTAGAATATAATCATTAAATTCTACAACTTTTAACTCATATCCAAGCTCTTTTAAATCATCTTTTACATTTTCTAAAATAGTAGCATTTGGATATGGGGTAATCCCTACTCTTAAAATCTCCGCACTAGCGTATAAACAAAATGCTAAACTTAAAGCTAATTTTTTCATATTTTCTCCTTAAAAACTTGGGATTATTTCGCCCTTATATTTTTCTTCTATAAATTTTTTAATTCTTGCATCATTTATAGAATCAACTAAAACCTTTGTCTTATCACTATTAATATTATCAGTCTTAACTACTAAAACATTAGTATATGGACTATCTTTACCCTCAATAATTACCGCATCTTTTGTAGGATTTAACTTCGCTGCTAATGCGTAATTTGAATTAATCACAGCTAAATCACACTCATCTAAAACTCTTGGTAATTGTGCAGCTTCTAACTCTTTTATATCAAGATTTTTAGGGTTTTTTACGATATCTAGTGGAGTTTTTAGCTCTACATTTTTATCAAGTTCAATAAGCCCTGCAGCTTCAAGTATATCTAAAGCTCTACTTTCATTTGTTGGGTCATTTGGAATATAAATTAAAGCCTTATCTCCTAAATCTTTAATATCTTTAATCTTTTTAGAATATGCTCCCATTGGCTCAAGATGAACTGGTGCAACTGGAGTTAATTTTGTTCCTTTTTGCTTATTGAACTCATCTAAATATGGTTTATGTTGGAAAAAGTTTGCATCTATTTCGCCATCATCAACCGCTAGATTTGGCAATACATAGTCATTAAACTCAACGATTTTTAACTCATGACCTTTTTCTTTAACAATTTTTGCAACTTCTTCTAAAATTTCAGCATGTGGAACAGGTGTTGCACCTACACTAATAACATCAGCAAATAAATTTGCACTTAAAGCCAAACAAGCAGCTAAACTAAACAATCTTTTCATAATATCTCCTTAAATAAAATTTCCTGAATAAATAAATAAAATAACTAAAGCTAAAATTGAAATATAAAGATATTTATCCTTACCTTTTCTTAAAGCTTTTTCAACTAAATCCCCCCAAATCTGAACGATTTGAACCAATACAATCAAAACAATAACCGTTTCTACCATAATATCTGTTTTAAATCTTTGATAACCATAGCGATTAGCAACATCGCCAAGTCCCCCACCTCCTACAATTCCTGCCATTGCACTATATCCAATGACTACTATTAAAGTAAGCGTTGCTGCATTAATTAACGCAGGTAATGCTTCATACAATACGACCTTAAAAATAATTTGTATTCTACTAGCACCATAACTCTTAGCCGCTTCAATTATTCCGTAATCTACTTCATTTAAAGCACTTTGCACTAATTTTGCAATAAATGGAGCGATTCCAATTGTAAGTGGCACAATAGCCGCTGTTGTTCCTATGCTTTTTCCTATTAAAAACTTTGTAAAAGGAATTAAAGCAATAATTAATACTAAAAACGGAAAAGAACGGAATATATTTACAACAAAATCAAGCACTCTATAAAAGCCTAAATTCTCATACAAACCACCCTTTTTACTAACAAAAAGAAATATTCCTAAAACAAGTCCTAGTGCAAAACCAATAATAGTAGCACTAATACTCATATATAAAGTCTCTTTTAATGCAGGATATAAAATCTTGTCAAAATGACTTAAAAAATTATCAAAATAATTCATACTTCCTCCCATAAAACGCCACTTTTATTAATATATTCACACACTCTTTGTTTATCACTTGGATTAATATTTATAATAAGTGAGCCAAGTGCAATATCATTTAGCTTTTCAATTTTTCCCCAAACTATTGAAAAATCAATATTAAGCTCTCTTGCCATTTTAGAAATTACTCCATCAAGTGCTACTTCTTTAGGGAAAATTAATCTTATATTAAGCCCACTTTCTGGCACACAATCACTCTCATCTAAGAATTCTCTCATCTTCTTACTTGGTTTTAAAAATATTTCGCTAATTTCTCCATTGCCTATGATTTCTCCACCACTTAATAAACACGCCTTATCAGCTACTCTTTTAACAGCGTCCATTTCATGGGTTACTAATACAACGCTAATGCCTAAATCTTTATTAATTTGCTTTAATAAATCTAAGATTTGATTAGTAGTAGCAGGATCAAGTGCACTAGTTGCTTCATCACTTAATAAAATCTTAGGATTTAGTGCAAGTGCTCTTGCTATTGCAATTCTTTGCTTTTGGCCACCACTAAGATTAGCAGGATATGAATTAGCCTTATCGCTTAATCCAACCAAATCAAGCAATTCTTTAACCCTTTTATCCACATTATCTTTTTTATGTAAAAGTAAAGGCATTGCAATATTTTCATAAGCACTCTTTCTACCCATTAAAGCAAAATGTTGAAAAATCATTCCAACTTCGGTTCTTAATTTTCTTAACTCTTCTTCTTTAAGGTCTTTAATTTCTTGATTAAATACTTTTAATGAACCTGCTTGATAGCTTTCAAGTGCATTTATACATCTTAAAAGTGTACTTTTACCAGCCCCACTTTGTCCGACAATCGCATAAATCTCGCCCTTTTTAATATCAAGACTTACATCGTTTATTACGCAAGTATTTCCGTAATACTTTTTAAGATTTTTAATTTCAATCATAACTTTCCTTAAAATTTAATTTAAAGAAAAATAAAAATTTTTGAGAGTTTTGTAAGTTGCAAAAATATTTTATCTTTCTTTTTTAGCTTGCTTGCTTTAATATAATTAATTTGCGTCTAGCTAAAAAAGAAAGTCTTTAAAAGCCAGACGCTAGCGCATCTGCATCATCATTTAAAATCCTTTGTTTAAAAATATTTGTTGATTAAAGCAAAAAATATTTTTGATGTCAAGATATTTTTAAAATAATTTTATATTATTTGTTACATTTCGTAACATTTAAAGCTTAAAAGCTATAAAAGAGCAAAAATTTGCCCACCTAAAAAAGCAATCAATTTGCTTAAAATTAGCATTGCTTAAAATTTTTATATTTTCATCATAAGTAAAAGGTATTAAAACATTTTCTAAAGCAGCTCTTTTTTGAGCTATTTCATATCTTGAATATCCTTGTAATTCCTTATAATTTTCGTAAATATCAATTATATTTTTTTGTAAAATTTTATTTTCATAAAGCACTTTTTCGCATAAAATAAAAATCCCATTCTTATTTAATAACTTATATATTTTTTGTAATAAATCTTCTCTTAAAAGCGGTCTAATAAAATGCAAGGTATAAGAACAAATTATCGCATCAAAACTATCATTAAGACTTAAAATATCTTCTATATTTTTATTAATCAAATTAATTTTAACACCTAAATCACTAGCCTTAATTCTAGCCCTATTTAGCATTTGCTCTGAATTATCAAGTCCAAAAAGCTCTAAATCATCTCTTTTTGAAAGTGCTAAAAGTGTATTTGCAGTTGAGCAACCTAAATCTAAAACCTTTGCATTTTTTGGCAAAATCTGACTTAGAATTTTAAAAATTAATTCTTGATTTTGCAAATAATACGGCACACTACGAGTAACCATATCATCAAACACACGCACCACTTTTTCATCAAATTCAAATTGTTTTATTAATTCTTCGTTAAAAACTTCATCTTTCATCTTTAGCCTTTAAACTTAGAGCTTTTATGTCTAAGTTAATTTGTTGTTTTAAACTATCAAAATTATCAAATTTTTTATTCTCTCTAAAAAATTCTAAAAACTCTATTTTAATTTTGTGGAATTTAAAATAAGAATTTGAACTATTTAAAATATGCACTTCTAAAGCCGTATTTAAATCAGTTGAGCGTTTGCCTAAAAAAGTAGCTGCAAAATAACACTCATTATCTAAATAAACCTTAGTAAAATAAACCCCTTCTTTTGGTAAAAAATAATTATCATAATCTACATTAATAGTAGGGACAAAAAATTTAGCTCCTAAACCTTGACCTTTGATTTGTCTTCCTTGAATGAAATAATTTCTACCTAAAAATTTATTCACACTTTCTAAATCAGCATTCAATAAACATTCTTTAATCAAACTTGAATGAACACTTATATTATCTATTTTAAATTCATCTACGATAATACATCGTAGCCCAGAAAATTCTTGCAATTCTTTTGCGTGAGCTTGTCTATTTTTACCAAAATGAAAATCATATCCTGCTACAAAATATTTAAGTTGTGTAAAATTATACATAATATTTTGCGTAAAATTATACGCATTTTCATCTTTTATCTCATCAAGATTTACAAAAAATATTTTGCAATTTAGCAATTCTTGCTTATAAATTATCGGAACTAATTCTCTTGTTTTTTTATATATTATTAATAAAGCCCCATTATCATCAAGCCTTTTTATCAGTTCAAAATGCCCTAAATGTAAAGCATCAAAACACCCTATTGCTAAACTTGTAATATTTTCTAAATCACATTTTTTTGCTTTTATTATTTCATTTTGAAAAAGCGTAAAAATATTCATAATTTCCATCTTTTCCGCTAAGTTTTGATTTTGATTTTTTAAGTAAAATCAAACCTAATCTTATTACTTCTTTTTCAAATTCTTCGCAAGATTTAAGCACGGCTTTTTCATCTTTTACCACACCATTTTTAGAACGTTTTACATTAATTCCTACTTCAAATTGTGGTTTAAATAAAATAATTAAATACTTGCTACTTAGTCTTATTAAATCATTTATTATTAATCTAGCTGATATAAAACTTAAATCGCACACTACTATTTCAAACGGAGCTGATTTAAAATCTCTAATATCTGTATTTTCAAATACTTTTACCTTTGGATTTGCTCTTAAACTATTATGCAATTGTTTATCTCCAACATCTACACAAGTAACACTTAAAGCATTATTTTCAAGTAATATTTGGGTAAATCCACCCGTGCTAGAGCCAACATCTAAGCAATCAATCCCGCTAATTTCTAACTCAAATTCTTCTAAAAATCCTTTTAATTTATAAGCAGCCCTGCTAACATAAACTTCATCTAATAATTTACATTCATAATCTTGCAGTATCTTATCACTTGCCTTTTTTACTTCGTTATTGATTAATACTTTTTCATTTTCTAATAATTCTTGAGCTTTATTTCGGCTTATATTTAATTTATTTGCTACAAACAAATCAGCTCTCATAAAAGTGCCTTAAACTCATCTTCATTAAGTATCTTAATGCCTAATTCTTTAGCTTTAGTAAGCTTACTTCCTGCATCATCTCCACACAATAGATAAGAAGTTTTTTTACTAACACTTGAGCTAGTTTTTCCGCCGTTTTCTTTGATTATATTTTCATAATATTCTCTTGGATTACTAAGTGTGCCAGTTATTACAAAAGTCGTATTTGTGAATTTATCACTAGATTTTATATTTGTATTTTTTAGCCTTAAAATCTCATAAAATCTAATAATTAGCTCTTTATTAATCACACAAAAATTAGCAATAGATTTAGCCATTTGCTCTCCAAATCCATCTAATTTTAAATAATCAATCTCATCTTTTAAATACCAATCAAATCCAAATTCACTAGCAACCTTGCTAGCAGCTACTTCTCCAATATGCTCACATCCTAAAGCATTTATAAAACTTGCTAATTCGCAATCTTTTGATTTTTCAATAGAAGTTAAAATATTAGTTATCTTTTTATCAGCAAAACCCTCAAGACCTTGAAAATCTTCGTATTTTAGCTCATAAATACACTCAAATGTGCTGATTTTTTCAAGTTTAAATAACAATTCAATAATTTTATCCCCTAAACCATCTATATTTAGGCATTTTTTACTCGCAAAATATATTAATTGATTTAGCATTTTTGCCTTGCAATTAAGATTTATACATTTAATTAAAGCTCCATCATCTAATAAAGTTTCATTACAAGATGGACAATTTATTGGCTTTGGAATTTTAATTTGTGTGCCATCTCTTCTTTCTTTATAAACACGAGTTAATTTTGGTATAACATCTCCACTTCTAATTATGCTAACGCTATCATTAATCATTAAATCAAGCCTAGTTATCTCATCGTAATTATGTAAAGTTACTGATTTAACTATAGCTCCATCAATATTAGTAGGCTCAAGTGTTCCAACAGGGGTTATTACTCCCGTTCTTCCTACTTGATAACTAACATCAATTAATTTTGTAATTTGCTCTAAAGGTTCAAATTTATAAGCAGCCATAAATTTTGGAAATTTGCTTGTAAATTCAGTGCATTTGCTTAAATCATTTATCCTTAAAACAAAACCATCTAACATCATTTTTTTATTTAATCTATCATTTTGTAAATTCTCATACTCAATTTGCAATTTATTAGCCCTAACAACCTTGCAAAAATCATCTTTTAAAAAACCTAAACTTCTAATAAATTCCATTGCTTCGCTATGCTTTGTAAAACTTAGTGAGTTTTGCCCTATTCCGTGCGGGTAAAATTGTAAATTTCTCTTTGCAACTTCGCTTGGTTCTTTAAGTCTTAATGAACCACTTGCAGCATTTCTTGGATTTGAAAATAAGCTTTCATTATTTGCTAATTTTATTTCATTTAACTTCAAAAAATCATCTTTTAAAATAACAATTTCGCCCCTAATTTCAATCAATTCTTTATAAGCAATGCTCTTAGGAATTGAAGTAATTTGCATAGCATTTAGAGTAATATCATCGCCTACACTACCATCTCCACGAGTAATTGCATGAATTAATTTACCATTTTCATAAATTAAGTTTAAACTAGCTCCATCAAATTTTGGCTCAATGAAAAATTCTTCATCTTCTGCTTTTGCTCTTTTTATCCAAGCGTGTAATTCATCTTCATTAAAAACATCTTCCATAGAATACATTCTGCTAAGATGAGCTAATTTATTAAAGCCATCATTTACATCTTTTAGATTGATTGGCAATACTTTTTGCGTTGGAGAATCAGGGCTTATATCATTTGGATTTAAACTCTCATAATCTTTTATTTTTTTCATAAGTGCGTCGTATTCAGCATCACTTGCAAGTGGATTTTCTCCTAAATAATAAGCCTTTGCCCATTTATTTGCTAATTTAATATTTTCTAAATACTCTTTCATATACTTTCCATTTTTTTAAGATAATTTATCATTGCATTTTGCCCTATTACATCATGAACTCTAATATAATCAGCATTTGAATTAGCGTGAGTGATTAAACTTAAAGCTTCTTTATGCTCACCTAAAAATCTTTTGTTTGAAGCTGCTAATAAAATAGGTTTATTTAAGGTCTTGAAATGATTTAAATATTTTACTAAAACTAAATTCTCATACTCACTTTTGCCAAAACCTATTCCAACATCAATTATTACTTTACTTTCTATTTCGCTTAATTTATTTAAAAAGAACTCATAAACGCTATCTAAAATAAAGAATTTAGAATTAGAATTTGAGTTGCTTAAGCCAGTATTATTTATATAATTATCAAAATAATTATTTTGTGAGTGCATTAAAATATAAGTAGCGTCGTATTTTAAAGCTAGTTTTGATAGCTTAGTATTAGCACTAATATCATTTATATATTTAAAGCCAATATCAAGAGCATTTGTTAAGCAAATCTCATCAAAACTATCCAAGCTAAAATCTATCTTATCGCATAATCTATGTTCTTTTATTAAATTAAAAATAGGCTTTAATCTATCAAGCTCTAATTTCGCTCCTAAATAAGTAGAATTAGGTCTTGAGCTCATAGCACCGATATCAATAATACTTGCACCATTTTCAATAAACTCATAAGCCTTAGCTAAAAATTCCTTCTCGCTAATCCTAGAACTTTCATAAAAACTATCATCATTAATATTCATAATACCCATAATTTTTGGATATTTTTTGCTTATTTTTAATTCGTTTAAAAATTTACTAAGTCTTATGCAAGAAAACTGCTGCAATTTAAGCTTATTAGCTAAATCCTTTGCATTAATGCTATCAACTAGCAAAATGCTATCGTATTTATACTCTCCGCCTAAAATTGTATTTTTGTGATTTAAAACAATTGCACCTACGCTAATTGCGTCTTGCTTTAAAATATTTGCAGCGGTTGTACTTATATTTTTTATATAAATTATTTGATGATTACTTCTTTTTAAAAATCTATCTAGTGCAAACTCACTTGAATTAATATCTTTAGCCGAGTTTTCATCTAGTAAATAAAAACTAGCTTCTCTCACGCATTATTCCTAATAATAACCTTGAAATTATAATTTTAGAATTTGAATTAAGCTTTGATAATTCATAGCATTTATAAAATTCTTCTAATAAATCACTACTAATATTTATGCCTTGTTTGTAGCATTCTTTAGCTAATGCACTTATAAATTCACTCAAACTCGCTTTATCAACATCGTAATTTACAATATCTAAATACGACATATTTTTAAGATTTAATTTAATCTCATAATTATTTTTATAATTTTCTAATTTTCTTGAAATTAATCTTGATTTAATAGTTGCTAATAAAAGATTTTTTGAACTAACTAAAATCTTAAAATACACATTAGCAGGTGGCTCTTCTAGTAGTTTTAGCATATAATTTTGAGCTTGTATGCTATATTCTTTATATGATAATACGAAATATTTGTCATATTCTTCAATCAAATAAGCATTTTGCATAATAGCTTTTGCATCATCTAATAAAAACTCATCGCCACTAAAAACCTTGCAGATTTTGGTTTTTTGCCTTAAATCATTTATAAAATCATCAGGGCTTTGAGTGATTATTATCTCACTTCTCAAATCTTAACCTTTGCAAAAATAATAGCGTCTAAACAAGCGTTAATTAATTGAGCAATAGTTATTAGTTTAATATCTAAATGTTCATCACTTGACTTAAGACAAAAAGAATTATCATATTCTTCATCTAATATAAACATTAAGCTATCTTTTTTATTTTTAGCAAGTTTTGCCATTTTTGAACTATCCTTACCAAAATAAATATAAATATAACCATTAGGATATGCTAGACTTAAAACATCATCAAGTAAATCTTCATTCTTATCATAATTATCAAGTTTAAAACCTTTTAAGCTAAAAAATGGTAGCAATGGTCTAGCACTTTTTGCATTTACAAGACTTAAAAAATACTCCTCAAACCAAGCTCTTTCATCATCGCAAATTACTATAAAATTTTTCCCATCTAGTAAATAGCTAAGCCTAGAAGATAGCAAAGGGCTTATCTTAAACCTTTCGCTATCTAGCCAACTATAAAGCATACCTTTTTTTTGGATAAAGTCTTTTACAAAACTTAAAAAATCCTGCATTAATCTTCCAGCTTATAAACTTTATGTAGTGTTCTAACTGCTAATTCAGCATATTTTGAGCTAACAATCATAGAAATTTTAATCTCACTTGTTGAAATCATTTGTATATTAATGCCTTCATTTGCCAATGCTTCAAATGCAGCACTAGCAACACCTGAATGAGTTTTCATACCAACTCCAACTACTGAAACCTTAACTATATCGCTATCGCTTTCTATTACTACATCACTACCTAAAAGCTCTCTCATAGCTTCACTTGCATTTTTTAATTCATTTTGTGGCACGGTAAAACCTAAATTAGTAGTTCCATCATGACCTACATTTTGAATAATCATATCAACATTAATGTCTTTTTTTGCTAAAGTTGTAAAAATACTAGCAGCAATTCCTGGCTTATCTTCAATTCTTCTTAAAACTATTCTTGCTTGATTTTTATCTAATGCTATTCCACTAACTAATGCTTGTTCCATTTTTTCCTCGCTTGTTATAATTGTTCCACTATTTTCATTAAAGCTACTTCTAGTAACTAATTTTACATTTAATTTTTTTGCTAATTCAACGCTTCTATTTTGTAAAACTTTAGCACCTAAACTAGCAAGTTCTAACATTTCTTCATAAGAAATTTTATCAAGTTTTTTAGCCTTTGGCTCAATTCTTGGATCAGTAGTATAAACCCCATCAACATCTGTGTAAATCTCACACAAATCAGCATTTAAAGCCCCTGCAAAAGCAACAGCACTCAAATCACTTCCCCCGCGACCAAGTGTAGTAGTATTTCCATTTGCTGCATACCCTTGAAAACCAGCTATTACAACTATTTTTCCACTTGAAAGTTCTTTTTTAATTCTAGTTGCATCAATATCAATAATTTTTGCGTTTGTATAATCATCTGTAGTTAAAAGCCCAGCTTCTTTACCACTTAAAGAAATCGCATCATATCCTTTTGACATAAGTGCAATAGCAAGTAAAGCAGCAGTTTCTCTCTCACCACAAGAAAGCAACATATCTAATTCTTTTTTATTTGGACTTTCTGAATAAAAATTAGCATTATCAATTAATTGATTTGTTCTACCGCTCATTGCAGAAACTACCACAACTATATCTTTATAAGTCTTTTTAGACTTAATAACCCTATTTGCAACATTTTCTATGCGTTCAAGGTTGCCAACGCTTGTGCCTCCGTATTTTTGAACAACTAACATCCTATAAATCCTTCTTTTTGAAAATACTTTAAAACTTTGGTATAAAGTGGTCTTTTAAAATGATTAATATAAGGGTTTATATCCTTATAATCCACAAAAAGATGCTCTTTAAACTCAGGTTCATTGGTATTTAAATTAATCAAGTTATTATCTCTTACTTTAACTAAAAAATACCTTTGAGTTTGCCCATCAAAATTATATTTTTTCTTAACAGCTTCGTTAGGAAATTCATAGCTTAACCATTCAGGATATTCAGCAATGATTTCAAATTCTTTTGTGCCTAATTCTTCTTCAAGCTCTCTTATTAATGCTTCTTTTGGGCTTTCTCCATCATCAATCCCACCTTGCGGGAATTGCCAAACATCAATATCAAGTCTTAAAGCCACTAAAATTTTACAATTTAATGGGTATTCTTGAGACAAAACAATAGCTGCTACATTTTTTCTAAATCTTTTTTTCATCAAATAACCTAAAATTAATTTCACACGATACTATCAAGAAAAATTTAATTAAAAGCAACATTTTTACTAAAGAAATAATTATTTTTTGCCGATATGAAGCTTATGATTTTCAAGGAGAAAAAATGCAAATAAGTGCTAGAAATATAACTTTATCTTATCAAGCAGCAGCTTCTTTTAGTAGTAAAGATGAAGCACAAAAAAACATTAAAGATAGCTTAAAAAACTACGGCGTAAATCTTAGCAACGAAGAATTAGACAAACTCACAGCAAAAGGCGAAAATGATAGTTTTTTTGCAATGAGTTTTGAGATTAGTATCACAGAAATTAGCATTCAAGGTAATTTAAACGAAATTGCAAATAATAGGGGTAATATCAAAGAATTTTTAAATAATTTTAAAGATTTAGTTAATGATAATTTAGATAGCAATAGTGCTAAAAATTTATTATTAGATAATGCAGAATTTGGTTCAAAAAATACTGCAAAAAGAATGGCAGAGCAAATCCTAAAAAATGCAAATAATGATGCTAATAAACTAAGATTAGGTAAAGATGGATTATTAAGTGGCTTTAATGAAGCATTAAAAAGATTTAATTTCGGTGATGATTATATGAGTTTGGCTAATAAAACTCTTGATAATGCTATCAAAATGATAGATGAGCAAATCGCTAAACTAGGCGAAAATTTATTAAATTTCAAAGCATAAAATGAGAATTTATATTCATATTCCATTTTGTGCTAGCAAATGCTCTTATTGTTCTTTTGCTAGTTTTACAAATCAGCAAAAAATAAACGAATATTTTAAAGCCTTAGAATTAGATTTGGCAAGGTTTTTACCATTTTCTAAAGATATAAAAAGCATATATTTTGGGGGTGGAACTCCAAGCTTTATAGACGCAAAATACTATGAAAATATTTTTAAATTATTAAAGCCTTATATTAATAATGATACAGAAATCAGTGCTGAAGCAAATCCAAATTCTTTAAGCTTAAATTGGCTTAATACTATGCGTAATTATGGATTAAATCGCATAAGCATTGGGGTGCAAAGCTTTAATGATGAGAAATTAAAATTCTTAAATAGAGCCCACTCAAGCAAACAAGCTATAGAAAAAATCAAACTATTAAAAAATGAAAAAATATCTTTTAGTATAGATATAATTTATGGCACTTATTTAGATGATTTAAATATGCTAAATGATGAATTAAAAGTCATAAAAAGCCTAGAATTAAATCATCTTAGTGCTTATACTTTAATTTTAGAAGATAATACCCCTTTTCAAAATAAAACCGAATACATTCAAAAAGATGATGAGTTAAATTGCTATTTTTATGAAAATTTGCAAAAAATCGGGTTAAAAGCTTATGAAATAAGTAATTTTGCAAGTTCTAGCGAATATGAATGCTCTCATAATAAAGCTTATTGGAGTAAAGAAAATTACTTAGGCATTGGACTTTCAAGCGTTGGCACTAGCGATAATATTCGCTATACAGCAAGTTCAAACCTAAATGAATATATAGCAAATCCATATTTTAGAATTAAAGAAAGTTTAAGCCCAAATGACATTAGACTAGAAAGCATTTTTCTAGGACTTAGATCAAATGTAGGAGTAGATATTAATCTTATTAAAAATAAAAAT
>NZ_JACGBA010000010.1:0-61937 GCF_020137685.1 Campylobacter sp. RM9331 | reverse complement strand
GTGAGCGTCTTCTTTTTCGTGGTTTAGGAAAGAGAAGAATTCGTTAAGTCCTTGTGTGATTTTTGATAAAGGTTTTAAATAAAAATTAATAATTAAACTTAAAAATCCTATTACTATTATTAAAAATATTAAAAAGCTTATTAAAGTAGCATTTCTAGCATCATTTACACTATTATTTATTACATCTTCTAAAATAATGGTGCAAATACTAAATCCACTTATATCATTAATAATACAATAAGCTAAGTAATTTTTATTATCCTTTGTAAAAACAATATGATTTAAATTCTTATTAGTTTTTAGAGTAGATAATTTTTGATTTAGACTATCAAGCCATTCAGGTTTGCCTAATTCGTTTGCGTTTTCACTAGCTATTATCTCATTATTTTTATCAAGAATTAAAGTGCTAATATCATTATGAGATTTAATTTTTGTAATGGTATCGCTAAAATCATTTATTAGTATATTTCCACCAATTACAGCTACGATTTTATCATTTTTAAACACAGGTGCAAAAATAGTTGTGGCTGATTTTTTGCTTGAGACATCTTGATAAATTGATGAATTACTAGCCTTTTTTAAAGCTACTGCTTCTTTATACCAAGCTCTAGTTCTACCATCAAAATTAGGGATTAATCTAAAAGTTAAATCAGATTCAGCCTTATAAACATCGCCATTTGTTAAACCTATAAATAATCCTTGAAAATCTAAAACCCTATTATCACTACTAATGATTTGCTTGATAAATTCTGGACTTAAATCATCAGCATCTTCAAAAGTTTTTGCAATTTTTTCAATTTGCTCAATACGGGTTTTGATATATTCATCAACATAAGCATTTCTTAATTGCAATTCTCCTGCTATTGAAGAATCGTAATTATTTATGATTATATCTTCTGTCTTATTGCTTTGCATATAAGATAAAGCTAAAAGTAAAACTACAAATAAACTTGCAGTTGTTAATGAAATTTTGAAAGAAAGTTTCATTTGGTAATCCTTTTTTTAATTGAAATCAAATACCAATTTTACCCCCCCCCAACCTTAAATAAAAATAAAATTATAAAATATATTATTAGGTAATAAAAATTCTTTATATAAATTTAAATTCCAATTATAAGTATCTTAAAAAATACAAAAAAGTTTTTAAGCTTAAAAATTAATAAATTTAATAAATCATTAAGCTAAAAAAGAGATAATCAAACTTATTTTTTTTAAAGGACGAAAAGATGAAAATTATAGATTTAATCAAGCACAACAAATATCTTACTATCCGTCATCATCTTCGTCATCTACATAATACTCATTAATTTATAATCGTTTTTTTAGTTGTGTTTTTACACTTTTTATTATTTTGTTTAAAGGAAAAAAATTGAAGAATTTAGAAAATATTTTTAAAGTAATTTTTCCACTTGCAATAGTGATTATTACTACTTATTATTGTTATCCATTTAAAGAACTTAGCGAAGCAGAGCATTTAGCTTATCTTAAAAGTTATGGCACTACTTTAGGACTTACTTCACTTGGTTTGATTATTGGTCTTACTGGTGGATTTTTATTAGCGTTTTTATTGGTGCTTAGGAATAGATTTTTAACAATGTTAATCAATGAATATTTAGATTTAATTAGGGGTATGCCATTAATGTTACTTTTAATGATATTTGCATTTGTGGTTTTTGCTCAAGTTGAAAATGTATTTTTTGTAGCCGTTATTGCTTTAGGACTTAATTCTAGTGCTTATGTTGCAGAGATTATTAGAAGTGGGATTGAAAGCGTTGATAAAGGTCAAATGGAAGCAGCAAGGTCTATGGGTTTATCGCATTTTCAAGCTATGAAAATGATAGTTTTTCCACAAGCTGTTAAAAATATCATTCCTGCTTTAGCAAATGAGTTTATATCGTTGTTTAAAGAAACTTCAGTAGTTGCGTTTATAAGCGTTGTTGATTTGACTTTTCAAAGCAAGATTTTTCAATCACTTTTATACGACCCTAAGCCTTATATTTTCGCAGGTGTTGTGTATTATGCTAGTGTTAAAGTATTCACTTGTTTTGTAAGATTATTAGAAATGAGGCTAAAAAGAAATGATTAAGATATCTAATTTATGCAAAAATTACGGGAATTTAGAAGTATTAAAAGATATTAGTGTAGAGATTAATAAAGGCGATATTATTGCTATTATTGGACCTAGTGGCGGTGGAAAAAGCACATTTTTAAGATGTTTAAATAAACTTGAAGTTGCAAGTAGTGGAGAGATTTTAATCAATAATGAAAATATCTTAGATGAAAAAATTGATATTAATAAGCACAGACAAAAAGTATCAATGGTATTTCAACATTTTAATCTATTTGCAAATAAAAATGTATTGGATAATTTGATTTTAGCCCCTGTTAGTTTAAATATTTTAAGCAAAGATGAAGCTATTAAAAAAGCTAGAAATCTTTTAGCTAAAGTTGGTTTAGCTGATAAAGAAGAGTTCTTTCCACACAAATTAAGCGGCGGTCAAAAACAAAGAATAGCAATAGCAAGAAGCCTTATGATGGAGCCTGAAGTTATATTATTTGATGAGCCAACTAGTGCGCTTGACCCTGAAATGGTAGGAGAAGTTTTAGGACTTATTAAAGAAATAGCAAGTGGAGATAACGCTCCTATTATGATATTAGTAACTCACGAAATGGGTTTTGCAAAAAATGTAGCTAATAGGGTATTTTTTATGGAAAGTGGCAAAATAGCAGTAGATGATACGCCACAAGTTGTATTTAACTCTAGCACAAATGCTAGATTAAATGAGTTTTTAAACAAAGTTTTAAATCATTAGGATTAGATATGAAAAAGATTTTTTTAGCTTTATTTATAACTTTATTTGCTTATGCAAATGAAGTTGTTAAGGTTGGTATTTCGGCAAATTACGCTCCGTTTGATATGATGGTTGATGGTAAATTGAGTGGTTTTGATGTTGATTTAGTAAATGAGATTTCAAAGGTTGCTAATCTTAAGATTGAATTTGTTAATATGAGTTTTGATGGGCTTATTCCATCTTTAGTAGCCGGTAAAATCAATATGATAGCTTCAGGAATGAGTATTAGCGAAAGAAGAATGAAGAATTGTGATTTTTCTAATCCTTATTTTTTTGGAAAAACTATGTATCTTAAAAGAAAGGGCGATATTTTCACTACAAAAGAAGATTTAAAAGGTGTTAAAACAGGAGTGAAACTTGGCACAATTCAAGAAAATACTGCAAGAAATTTAGGTGCTAATGTGATTTTACACGAAGATTCAGCAGTGGTTGTTATGAGCCTTGTGAATAAGCAAATAGATGCGGTTGTTTTTGATTCTTTTGTGGCTAAGAAATTTATGGCAAAAAATCCTGAAATTGAGAGTTTTTATGAAGAAAATGACGGGGCTTTAGGTTTTGCATTTGCATTTGCAAAGGATAAAAATAAAGACTTAATTGATATAATTAATAAAGCCCTTGAAGAAGTAAAAGCAAGTGGTAAGTATGATGAGCTTATCAAAAAATACGGGCTATAAGGAGTAGTTATGAAAAAGTTTTTATTAGTAGTGTTTGCACTGATTTTTAGTGCTTGTTTATATGCAAATGACAAGGTTTATAAAGTTGGGATTTCTCCTGATTATCCCCCATTTGATATGTTAGTTGATGATAAGATTAGTGGTTTTGATGCTGAATTATTTGATAATTTAGCAAAAATTGCTGGTATAAAATATGAGTTTAAAGCTATGAGTTTTGATGGACTTATTGCAGCACTTAAAGCAGGTAAGATTGATGCTATTATGAGTGCTATGAGTTCAAGCGAACAAAGAAAAAAAGCTTGTGATTTTAGCAATGTTTATTATAAAGCTAAGACAATTTATCTAAAGCATAAAGATAGCAGTATTGCAACTAAAGATGATATAAAAGGTAAAAAAGTAGGAGTGCAATTAGGCACGGTTCAAGAAGCAGCAGTAAAACAAGTAGGTGCGTTAGTGCAACCTAATGAAAATCCTGTTGTTTTAGTAATGGCTTTAAATGATAAAAAATTAGACGCTTTAGCATTTGATGCACTTGTAGCAAGAGAATATTTAGCAAAATATCCTAATTTAGCTGAATTTTATAATGAAGATGATGGCACAGAAGGATTTTCTATAGCGTTTAGCAAAAATGAAAATGTAGAGCTAAGAGAGAAATTAAATAAAGCTTTAGAAGAATTTATAAAAACTAGCGAATATGAAGCTTTACTTAAAAAATACAATATAAATTAATATGAGAAGTGATTTTTTTAAGCCTAGATTTAAAACTAGGCAAATTAGTGTAGGCGGGGTTAAAATCGGTGGTGATGCTCCAATTAGCGTTCAATCAATGCTATTTACAAAAACTCAAGATATTAATGGATGTTTAGAACAATTAATTGAGTTAAAATTAGCAGGTGCTGATATAGTAAGAGTTGCGTGTTTGGATATAAAAGATGCAAGGGCTTTAGCAGAACTTAAAAAGCAAAGCCCACTGCCGCTAATTGTAGATATTCATTTTAATCACAAATTAGCTTTATATTGTGCTGAATTTATAGATGGGATTAGAATAAATCCAGGAAATATCGGTGGCAAAGAAAATATAAAAGAAGTAGTAAATGCTTGTAAGCAAAGAAATATTCCTATAAGAATTGGTGTAAATCACGGAAGTATTGAAAAGCAATTTGAAAACAAATACGGCAGAAGTGTAAAAGCCTTGCTTGAGAGTGCTGTTTATAATATTAAATTACTTGAAGATTTTGATTTTAGGGATATTAAAATAAGTATTAAAACTTCAGACGCACAAAGCACAATAGAAAGTTATACGAGATTAAGAGAATTGTGTGATTATCCGTTTCATTTAGGAGTAACTGAAGCAGGAACTAAGTTTCATAGCACAATAAAAAGCTCAATTGCTATAGGTCAGTTATTATTAAATGGCATAGGCGATACTATTCGTGTTTCTATGACAGGAGAGCTTAGCGAAGAAATAAGGGTCGCTAAAGCGATTTTGCAAGATAGCGGAGTGCAAAAAAGCGGTATAAACATAATCTCTTGTCCAACCTGTGGAAGAATACAAAGCGATTTATTAAGTGCTGTTAAAGTGGTTGAAGAAAAGACAAAACACATTAAAGCACCATTAAATATAAGTGTAATGGGTTGTGTTGTAAATGCTTTAGGAGAAGCTAAAGGAGCTGATGTAGCAATTGCATTTGGCAAAAATGAAGGCTTAGTAATAAGACACGGCGAAGTGGTTGCAAAATGCAAATATGATACTTTAGTAGATAGATTTTTAGATGAAGTATTAGACGAAGCAAAACTTCACGAAGAATAGAATTTGAAATTCCTATTTCAAATTCTTATTTTAATTTCTTTAATTTTTACGAGAGATTAAAATAAGAATTAAGGAAGAATTATGAGTAAGTATTTTGATATTGAATTAGAGCAAAGTATTTTATTAGCTTGTATAGAAAATAATGAAAATATAGATATAGCCGCAAGTATTATTAAGCCAAGTGATTTTTCATATAGATTACACGCTGATATATTTGAGTTTATATTAAATAAAAGAAGACTTAGAGAGAGTGTGGATTTAAAATTAGTAAAAATTTCTTTTGCAAGTGCAAAGGATAGTTTTTGGACTGCACTTGAGCAGCAAAATTCTTTCATAGAAGTTGATGAATATTCAAAAATGTTAAGGAATTTAAGTGTAAAAGACCAGCTTAATTCTTTAATGAATACAAGCACACAAGAGCTAAGCAGTGTGCAAGATAGTATTGATTATACGCATAATTTAAATGCTAAGATTTATTCTTTAGTATCAGGCGTTAGTGATAATACTTTAAAGAGTTCAAGAACTGCTGTTAATGAGTTTTATGAAGAATTAAATAGGGTTAGTAAGATAATTGATAAAGATGTAATCGGGGTTGATACAGGTTTTTCTTTATTAAATCATTATACAAAGGGCTTTAAAGCAGGGGAATTAATAATTCTTGCAGCTCGTCCTGGTATGGGTAAGACTACATTTGCTTTAAATATTTTATTAAATGCACTTAAAAAAGATGTTGGAGTGGTGTTTTATAGTCTTGAAACAGAAGCTTATAAGATAATGGCTAAATTAATAGCGCAAGATACAGGAATAGGTTTGCAAAATATCTTAACAGGAGATAAATTAACAGAAGATGAGATAAATAATATGCAAATGAGTGCGAATATGCTTAGTGAAAAGACTTTATATATTTATGATAAGGGTAATTTAAATATAGAATTTCTTCGCTCATCTTTAAGAAGATTAAAAGAAGAGCATAACAATATAGGTTTATGTGTATTAGACTATATTCAGCTTATGAACTCACTAAATACAAGGGCTGATAGACATATTCAAGTAAGTGAGATTAGTAGGGGGTTAAAATTACTTGCATTAGAATTAAAAATCCCTATTTTAGCTCTTTCTCAAGTTAATCGTTCGGTAGATTCTAGGATGAATAAAAAACTTATGCTCTCAGACATTCGTGAGAGTGGTAGTATAGAACAAGATGCTGATTTGATATTATTTATTAATAAGGCTGATGATGATCCGACTATTTTAGCAGAACGCCACGCTATACTTGATATTGCTAAAAATAGAAGTGGGGAATTAAAAGAAATTCATTTTGATTTTAAAGCTTCTAAAGCGAAATTTTTACAACTTGAGTTTAGAAAAGACAACGAACCAAGCGAGACTGAAGAATTTTAATTTAGGAAATAAATTCCTAAATTATTCAAGTATTTTTAGATTTTCACAAGCTATATTGTTTCCTAAATCACAAGATTTTTTATAATACAATTTAGCCATATTTTTATCTTTTTTATGATACATAACGCCTAAATTATTACATGCGTATGCGTCTTTATTATCGCAAGATTGATTCCACAAACTAGCTACTTTATCATAATCTTTTAATTCATAATATACATTACCTAAATTATAACAAGCATTATAATCTTTAGCAGAACAAGCAATTGATAGATATTTAATAGCTAAATTATTATTTTTTTCATTAGCATATAAATTGCCTAAGCCATAACAAGCTGGGATTAAATTATCATCACAAGCTTTTTTTAGATATATTTTTGCATTATCAAATTCTTGATTTTTTTTAAATAGTATTCCTAAATTATAGCAAGCATCTTTATAGCTATTTTCACAAGCTCTTGCTAAATATTCTTTTGATTTATTAAAATCTTGAGTATTAATCCCTGCATAAAAGCAAGCTTCATAATTTCCATTATCGCAAGATTTTTCATAATATTTACTTGCTTTATCTTTTTCGTTATTTTTACTATAAATTACCCCTAAATTGTAGCAAGCATTATAAATATCGCCATCACAAGCTAGGGTAAAATGTCTTATAGCAAGACCTAAATTATCTTGATTATATTCAACTACACCTTGATTATAACAAGCAGCAGGGATTTTGCTATTTTCACAATCACTTAAATAATCAGCCATTGATACTAAACTCATACTAATTAAAAATAATATCTTTTTCATGTTCTAAACTCTTGTAATTTTTTATTTAGCTCTTCAGTCATTTCACTAAGATGATTTGCTGCACCAGCTATTTCTTCAACGCTTCTTGCGTTTTCGTTCGTTATTGTATTCATATTGTTTAAATTATTTAGAATTTCTTCCATATCTTTACTTGTATTTATATAATCATTCACGGTTTTTTCACTTGAGCTAATAGCTTCTGCTACGCTATTTTTCATAATATTCATATTATCTTTAGTAGAATTTGCAATATTACTTAAATCTTGCATTTGGTTTGAGTTAATACTCATTTGCTCACTTGCGTCTTTTATACCTTGAACTATAATGCTTATAGTAGCATTTACCTCGCTAAGACTTCTTTGTGTTTTTTCAGCTAATTGTCTAACCTCATCAGCTACTACGGCAAACCCACGACCTGCCTCGCCTGCACGTGCAGCTTCAATAGCAGCATTTAGTGCAAGAAGATTTGTTTGGTCTGCAATTTCGTTAATGATTTCTAATACTGATTTTACATTATCAGCATCTGTGCTAAGCTTTTCTATTTTCATAGCAAGTTCGCTTTCAATACTTGCACTATTTATAATTTTATTACTTAATATATTAATTTCTTTATTTGAAGTTTCCATCATATTTAAAGCTTCATCTAATTTTATAGTAGCTTCTTTAGCCTTTTGAACTCCTATTTCTAAGCTTTCTTTGGTATTTTGTCCTTTTTTAGCTATTTGATTTACTATTTCACTGCCTTCTTCAGCGCGTTTTCCTGTTTGAAGACTAGTATTGCCTAATTCACTTGCTATTGAAGCATTTTCGTTAGAAATATTTTTAGCTTGTTTGATTAAAATTCTTATTTTTTCTAAAAATTCATTAATAGCACTTGAAGCGTGAGCTATTTCATCATTTCCTTTTACTTCTAATTTATTAGTTAAATCCCCATCTCCACTGCTTAAATCTCTTGCTTTAATCTCTAATATTTTTAAAGGTTTTGATATAAATAAAGTTGCGAAAATATATGCAATAAGCATTAAAACTATGAAAATAATTGCACTAATAATTATAAATTTTATTAATTCTTTAAATTGTTCTTCGCCTAATTCTTTTGCGTTTTTATCTAAAAATGTATAAACACTATCTAAATCAACTGCAGTGCTAAATATCAAGCCACTTGCTTTATCTTGTAATGAATATGCTAAGAATTTCTTAGTAGTTTTATCTTTATATTTAAACTCATATTCGCTAAAGCCACCACCATTGTTTCCAGCATTGATTATATCTTGTATGAAAGCTTTATTATTGGTATCAACTGAATTAATTTTATTAGTTCCAATCCAATCTTTTAGTGTGTGATACACAACTAAACCATCTTCTTGAAATACTAAAAATCCTTTAGTATTGTTATCGTATCTTACTTCATCTAATTTGTTTTTTAATATGTCATTAAATTCTTTTAATTTGTTTTGATTTTCTAAATCTTTATATGTTGTTTTTGTATATTGAACCATACTTTCTACTAAAGTTTTTACTTGTTCTTTTCTAAGATATATGCTTTCGTTTTCAATTTCAGTTAGCATTTTGTTTTCTAACTTATCAAACATTAAACTAGAATTAAAGCTAAGTGATACTACTAATAGTAATAATGAACAAAATACCAATATACTAATCTTAAGTGAAATTTTCATTCTAAATCCTTTTAATTTTTTGTAAATAATAAATATATTAGATAAATTTTTATTAATTAAATTTTATTTTTTTTACATTTTTCATTCTTTTTAATTTGTATTAATTATTAAATAAGCAAAATTTGATTAAATCCTAAGAAAAAACCTAATGGAGGCAGTATGATTACAGGTGCAAAGATGATTTGTGAAGCTTTAAAGCTAGAAGGTGTTGAAGTAGTTTTTGGTTATCCTGGTGGAGCAGCTTTAAATATCTATGATGAATTATATAAACAAAATGATTTTAAACATGTTTTAGTTCGTCACGAACAAGGTGCAGCTCACGCAGCAGATGGCTATGCAAGGGCTAGTGGTAAAGTTGGAGTTGCTATTGTTACAAGTGGTCCAGGATTTACAAATACTTTAACAGGGATTGCTACAGCTTATGCTGATAGTATTCCTATGGTTTTAATTTCAGCTCAAGTTGCAAATTCACTAATAGGAACTGATGCGTTCCAAGAAATTGATGCAGTTGGAATGAGTAGGCCTTGTGTAAAGCATTCTTATTTAGTAAAAACTATTGAAGAATTACCAAGAGTTTTAAAAGAAGCTTTTTTTATAGCAAGAAGTGGTCGTCCAGGGCCTGTTCATATTGATATTCCAAAGGATATTACAGCTATTAAAGGCGAATTTAAATATCCTAGTGAAGTAAATATGAAAACATATAAGCCAACTTATAAAGGCAATCCAAGACAAATTAAACGCCTAGCAAGTGCTTTAATGGAAGCTAAAAAACCACTTTTATATATAGGTGGTGGTTGTATTAGCTCAAATTCTAGCGAGGCTATCCGTAAATTTGTGGAAAAAACTAAAGTTCCTGCGGTTTGCACTTTAATGGGTTTAGGAGTATTAGAACACGATAATCCGTATAATCTAAGAATGGCAGGAATGCACGGAAGCTATAGAGCTAATATGGCTATGAGCGAATGTGATTTATTAATTTCATTAGGTGCTAGATTTGATGATAGAATTACAGGTAAAACTAGCGAGTTTGCAAAATTAGCAAAAATTGCTCATATTGATATTGACCCAACTTCAATTTCTAAAATCATTAAAGCTGATTTTCCTATAGTCGGAGATGTTGGTAGTGTTATTAGCGATCTTTTAGATGAGGTAAAAGAATTTGAATTTGATTTATCAACTTGGCATAGTGTTTTAGATAGACACGAGAGTTTATATCCATCATTTAGTTATGAAGATAGCGATGAAATCTTAAAACCACAATGGGTAATTAATGAATGTGCGAAAATTACTCCTAATGCAAATATTATTACCGATGTAGGGCAACACCAAATGTGGGTAGCACAATTTTTTAAATTTAGTGAGCCAAGAAGACTTAGTACAAGTGGTGGTTTAGGAACTATGGGATATTCAATTCCTGCTGCTTTAGGAGTTGCATTTGCAAAAAATAATGAAGTAGTTCTTAATTTTGCTGGTGATGGTTCGTTTTTGATGAATATTCAAGAATTAATGACGCTAACTGCAGAGCGTAAAAAAGTAATTAATATTATTTTAAATAATGCTTATTTAGGAATGGTTCGCCAATGGCAAACTAGATTTTATAATGAAAGATATTCAGAAACTAATCTTGAAGATGTGCAACCTGATTATGAAATGTTAGCAAGAAGTTTTGGCTGTGATAGCTTTAGAGTAAAGAGTAAAGATGAATTTATTAAAGCATATCACGAATGTTTAAAAAGCCCTAGAACTTGCGTGATTGATGTTATTATTTCAAGATTTGAAGATGTTTTACCAATGGTTCCAGCAGGTGCTGCAATTTATAATATGATATTACCACAAAAATTAATCACAAAGGATAGCAAATGAGAAGGGCGTTAAGCGTTATTGTAGAAAACCAACACGGGGTTTTAAGTAGAGTAGTAGGGTTATTTTCTGGTCGTGGTTATAATATAGATAGCTTAACTGTTGCTCCTATTGCAGGGACAGAGTTTTCAAGAATTAATATAATTACAAGTGGAGATGAAGCTGTGTTTGAGCAAATTACTAAACAACTTCACAAATTAATTTCTACTTATAAAGTCTTTGAAGATTGCGAATTTGTTGAGCGTGAATGTGTTTTGGTAAAAATCAATATAGACCAAAATCTAGCTGGTCTTGATAGTTTATTAAAAGGCTATAATGGAACAATAGCTCACTCAAATGATGAATATATGACAATTTGCGTAAATGATACTAGCGATAGAGTGGATAATTTTTTAAAGACGATTAAAAAATACAATCCTAAAGATTGTGCTAGAAGCGGCGTTGTTTTGATGGAAAATTAATATGAAAAGTTTAAAAGAATTATGTGAAAATATAGGAATTAAAATAGAATTTGAAATGCAAATTTCAAATCTAAATTCCTTAGAAGATGCAAATGAAAATGAGCTTAGTTTTTGTATAAAAGAATGTGATGCTTTAAAAACTACTAAAGCAGGTGCGGTATTAATTAGTGAAAAATTAGCAAATCTTTTACCAACAAATGTAAAAGCAGTTATTTGTGAAGACCCAAAATATATTTTTGCATTGTTTAGTAAGGTATTTTCTAAGGATTTAATTAGAGTTGGTAAAGACGCAATCATAGGCGAAAATACAACAATAATGCCAAATGTTTATATAGGTAAAGATGTTAGCATAGGAAGTAATTGCACTATTTTAGCAGGTGCTTATATTGGCGATGGAGTTTGTATTAAAGATAATGTAATAATATACCCAAATGTTACAATTTACAATGATAGTGTAATAGGAAATCATTGTATAATTCACGCTGGAAGTGTTATTGGAAGCGATGGTTTTGGCTATGCAAGTAATAGCAAAGGACATTTTAAAATCTATCATAATGGTTATGTAGAATTACAAGATTTTGTTGAGATTGGTTCGTGCGTTTGTATTGATAGAGCAGTGTTTTCAAAAACACTTATAAAAACAGGCACTAAAATTGATAATTTAGTTCAAATAGGACATAATTGTGTTTTAGGTCAAGGTTGCTTATTAGTATCTCAAACAGGACTTGCGGGTTCAAGTGAGCTTGGAAATACTGTCGTAATGGGCGGTCAGAGTGCAACGAGTGGGCATTTAAAAATTGGCGATGGTGCTATTATTGCTGCTAGGGGTGGAGTTAGTAAAGATTTAGCTGGTGGCAAGGTTTATGGTGGATTTCCTATAATGGAGCAAAGTGAGTGGCTAAAAATGCAAGCAAAATTAAAAAGGATTAATAAATGAAAGCTGAACTAATTAGTTCAATTTTACTCAAAGGCACTCAAAGTGGCAAAATATCATTAGCTAATATTAAAAACCCTTATGGAGATGGTAGCAATGATGTTTTAAGCATAGCTGTGTGTTTAAAAGAAAATATTCCAGAATGGAAAGTTCATATTCCTTATGAAAATTTAGATGAATTAATAATAGCTTTACAATCAATTAGTGGCAAAAGGCAATAAAATTGATTAAAACCCATTTAAGAATTTTTGAAATAGTGCTAATACTTATGATGTTTAGCATAGTTTTTGTTTTTTCTATGGGTTTTTTTAACTATGGGGGACAAAAATCTCCTTATGGTTTTTTATTTTCTCAAACCCTGTTTGCGATTGTTGGAGTGCTTATTATTTTTACATTTCAATTAATTAGCGAAAAGGCTTGTTATAGAATTTTATATGTTATTTTAGGTTGCAGTGTTTTAGCTTGTTTTGTCTTACCATTTTTACCTGCTTCGTTAGTTGTTGAAACTAAAGGAGCTAGGAGATGGATTAGGCTTTTTGGTTTTTCCATTGCACCATTAGAATTTGTAAAAATTTCTTTTATAGCTTTTTTGGCTTTTACATATTCAAGAAAGATTGATAAAAGCAAAAGAACATTTATACAAGATTTGCGATTATTAGCTCCAACTATAGCTATATATTGTTTTATTTTTGGCTATGCTTATATTACTCAAAATGACTTAGGACAATGTGTTGTAACTGCTGTTACATTGTTTATTATGGCATTAGCTGCTGGGGTTAGGTTTAGAAATATTTTATATTTATTTTTAGCTGCAATTGCTGCTGGAATTTCATTAATAGCTTATAATCCTAGAAGACTTGAAAGAGGGCTTGAGTGGTGGGGTAGTATTCAAGATTTTGTTTTACCAATTTTCCCTGAAAGCATTCAAGAAAGTCTTAAAATAGCCCATTCAAGTGAGCCTTATCAAATATCACATAGTTTAAATGCTATTACAAATGGAGATTTATTAGGGCAAGGATTTGGATTAGGGGTTTTTAAATTAGGATTTTTAAGTGAGGTTCATACTGACTTTATCCTATCAGGCATTGCCGAAGAAATAGGATTTTTAGGATTTTTGTTTGTTTCTTTATTATTTGGTTTTTTAATAGCTTCGGTATTAAAATTATCAACTTATATGAAAAATAAGCAAAATTATTTGTTTTGTATAGGCTATGGTGTTTGTATTATGGCTACTTTTTTAATGAATATTGGTGGAATTATTTCTTTAATTCCTTTAAAAGGAATTGCAGTGCCGTTTTTAAGCTACGGGGGTAGCTCTATGTTGGCTAATTCTATAGCTATTGGAATATTATTAAGTATTTTTAAAAATACAGGAGAAAATATTAATTTGGAAAATAAAGAATGATAGCAATTACTGGTGGTGGAACAGGTGGGCATTTAGCAGTAGCTAAAGCTGTGTCAAAAGAATTAGATGAGTTTGTTTATATAGGTAGCACTAAAGGACAAGATAGTTTATGGTTTGAAGGTAGTAATTGCTATTTTTTAAAAAGTAGTGGTTTTGTAAATCAAGGAATTTTAGGCAAGATTAAAGTTTTATTTTCTTTAATAGCTTTAGTATTTGAATGCCTTAAAATATTTAAAAAGCATAAAATTACTTGTGTTTTAAGCGTTGGTGGATATTCAAGTGTGCCTGCTAGTATAGCTGCAATTATTAGTTTTAAAGCACTAATAATTCACGAACAAAACTCAAAAATGGGTCTTGCAAATCGCCTTACAAAACCATTTGCTAAAAGGTTTTTTTCAGCTTATGAAAAAGAGTTTTGCCCTTACCCTGTGCAAGAAAAATTTGCACTCAATAAAAGAAAAAGAACCGAAATTAAAACGATTTTAATAATAGGTGGCTCTCAAGGAGCTAGATTTTTGAATGATTTTGCATTAGAGCTTTATCCTGAATTATTAAAATTAAATATTAAATTAATTCATCAATGTGGTGCTAAAGAGTATGATAAATACGAAAAAGCGTATGAGAAATACGAAATTAAACCAACACTAATAGGTTTTTCAAAAGAGATTGATAAATATATGCAAGAAGCTGATTTTGCTATTAGTAGAGCAGGTGCTAGTGCTAGTTTTGAGCTAATAAATATAGCTTTGCCAACACTTTTTGTGCCGTATAAATATGCTTATAAAAATCATCAATATTTTAATGCCTTGCATTTAGTAGAAAACAAACTAGCATTTATTTGTGAAGAAAAGAATTTAAATAAAGAATTTGTATTGAATTTGCTTAAAACAAATGCCTTAGAATATGCTAATAATTTATATGAATATGAAAATGTAAATGGTGCTAAATTCTTAGCAAATGTTTTAAAGGAATATTGATTTGAGCTTTTTTTCTGTTGAGTTTTTAATATTAATATTTATATTTTTCATTGTATTTAATTTACTAGGCAAAAATAAGCAAAATGCTTTATTATTAGGGTTTAATATACTAATACTATATTTATTTAATCCTTATTGCTTATTAGTAGTGCTTGTTTTTAGCTTTTTTATTCATTTTTTTGCTTTGAGCGTTTATGTTAGAAATTCTAAAAATATCTTTTATACTGCTATATTTTTTATAGTGTTAAATCTGTGTATATTCAAATATTATTCAAGTATTAAAGATAGTGTTGATTATGTTCTAAGCTATTTTGATATTATGATTGCTGATATAATTTTTCCTTTAGGGCTTAGTTTTTATACTTTTAATGCAATTACTTATATTGTTTGGGTTTATAAAGAAAAACAAGAGCCAGTTGGTTATTTAACGCTTTTTACTTATCTTAGTTTTTTTGCTACTTTTGTTAGTGGTCCTATATTTAGATATGTTGATTTTATTAAGCAATTTAATACTTTAAAACGCTTTAAACACAAGGATTTAATACTAGCTAATTTATTGTTTGCTTTAGTAAAAGTATTTTTGATTTTACCTATTGTGGATAAGTATTTTTACGCATTTTTAAATGATTTAAATAATTTAAGTTTTTTAGGTTTATTAAATTGTTTTTACTTGTATTCAATCAAATTATATTTAGATTTTAGTGCTTATATTAATTTAGTTTCTGCATTTGCTTTAATGATTGGCTTTAAATTGCCTAAGAATTTTAATAATCCATTTAAAGCTAGAAACATTCAAGATTTTTGGAAAAGATGGCATATTAGTTTATCAAGTTTTATTCGTGATTATATTTATATTCCACTTGGTGGAAATAGGGTAAATAGAACAAGTTTAAATATTATTATTGCCTTTGTTATTTCGGGTATTTGGCACGGAAATTCGTATAATTTTGCTTTATGGGGTTTAGCTCACGCTTTAGGGCTGATTTTTATTTCTTTATTTTCTTATAGGTTTAATAAATTTGTAGCTTCATTTATAACTTTTACTTATATTAGCATTGTTTGGAGCTTTTTTTATTTTGTGAGTTTTGATGAGGTTAGAGAATATTTTTCATTTTTCTTGAAATTTAATTTCATTGATAAAAGAGAAATTTATATATTTTTAGTAGTATTTGTTTTATTTATAATTAATTTTTATTCTAAAAACCACTTAGCATTGGTTGTAAATATTTTAAGACATTTAAATATTTTTATAAAAATTATTGTAATTAATCTAGTTTTATTAATTGTGTTTATTTATATGCCAAGTGGAATTCCTAACTTTATATATGCAGGGTTTTAATGAGAGAATTTGTTTTAATAATTATTAGTTCAAGCATTATTTTTATTAGCTTATTTAACGACTCTTTAAAAGAATATTATGAAGTAAATTATCATAAAAATATAGATTTTGATTTTGCATTTTTTAAAAAAAGCAATGAATTTAAAGAATACCTAGAATACAATGTGTTTTTTACAAAGGTAAAAGAAATAAAACCACAAATAAGCAATGAAAACAATAATAAAATAAAGGTATTTCATAAATGTTATCTTGATACTTTATATATGATTAAGCTAATTGCTAAGCAAGAAATTCACAATAATCAAAAATTAGTTTTAAGTAAAGATAATGGGGTAATTTTATTAGGCGATAGTTTAATGCAAGGTGTTGGGCTAAGTATATGCAATTCTTTAAAAAAACAAAATATTAAATGTGAGAATTTAGCAAAGCAAAGCACAGGATTACTTAGGAAAAAATACTATGATTATGCAAAGGTTTTAAAATCTTCTTTACAAGAAAGTGCAATTAAAAATGTAGTAATTTTAGTAGGTGTAAATGATTTATGGAACGCTAATGAAAACAACAAGGTATTAAAATTTGGCGATAGTGAATGGAAGAGTTTTTATACAAAAAGAATTGATGAACTTGTAAAAATTACAAGAGATTATAACGCTAATATTTTTTGGTATGAATTACCTGTAGTTAAAAACGATGAGCAAAATGAAAAAATAAAAATATTAAATGAAGTATTTTATGAATTGGCTAAAAAAAATAATTATCAATTTATAAAATTAGATTCTGTATTAACCGAGCATTTTGATTTTTATATCAAGATAGATGGCAAAAGCAAAAGGATTAGGTCAAATGATGGCATACACTTTACTCCACTTGGGTATGAGTTGATTTCACAAGATTTTTTTAAAACAGTTGAAATACAATGAGAATTATTATTTATCTTAGTATAGTTATATTTTTTTCATCTTGTAGTTATGTGGATAGTTTATTTATAAAAGAGATAAAAACAGATAAGATTTATAAATCCCCTAAAATATCTCAAAAAAGCCAAAATGAAATTCTTGTAAGCAAAGAAGCAAAAGTTAAAACAAATTTAGTTAATTTTCAGCCTGATAAACCAAAAGAAATCCAAGTAAAACCTAAAAGCAATCTTTTAATTCCTTATAAAAAAATAGCATTTATAGGAGATTCTCATTTAGCAAGTGATTATATTCCCGAATATTTTAGAAAGGCTTTAAATATTCACTCTTTAGGATTTGTTCCTGCGATTTTACCTAAATGGCACAATCAGTATTTAGCAGATTATAATAGCTTAGGATTTAATGTAGAGTATTTGATAAATACAAAAACTAATTTAAGTTTTGGTGGAATTAATGCAAATTGCAATGCAAAATGTGAGATTAATATCCATCTTAAATTCAAGGCTAATAATGTTGAGTATTTAGAATTTAAATCAGGAATTTGGAATATAAAAAATTATCAAAAAAATACAAATCAGATTAATTTTTCTACAACGGCAAATAAAATCGGTGGTTTTATTACTAATAATTCTAGTTATATTGATAATTTAGGTATTAATGGAGCTAGTATTTTTAATTATTCAAGAATAGATTATAACTTAGCTAAAAGTGTTGCTAAGAAATTAGATTATGATTTAATAATTTTTTCTTTTGGCACAAATGAGAGCGTATCAAATAAGATTAATCAAGAGAATTTCATTAATAACTATTTAAATATTATAGAACTTTTCAAAACAAAAAAATCAAAAATAATATTATTAATCCCGCCAGAACCAACATTATTTGTGAATAAAAACTATGTTAAAGGAGAGAATAATGCTTTAGTAAAAACTTTAATCAAACAAGTGGCAAAGACAAGTGGTGTTTATATTTTTGATATAGATAATTTAATGCAAAAAGAAGGGGGAAAAATTGCTTGGATAAATGATAAAAAATCATTAAAAAATACACATCTTACTAAGTCGGGCTATGAGTATGTAGCATTTAGGTTATTAGAGTTTTTAAAGATTACAAAGGAATAAAATGAAAGATGAATTAATATATAAATTAGAAGATAGGCCTCCGTTTGTGCGTGCTGTTTTAGCTGCACTTGTTCATTTATTAGCTATGTTTGTAGCAGTAATAACTCCTTCATTATTAATAGGAAAAGAATTAGGACTTAGCCCTGAAAATGCTACTAGGATTATTTCTATGTCATTATTTGCTAGTGGGGTAGCTGGATTTATTCAAATGATGACTTTAAAGGTTGGAAAATTTCAAATTGGTTCAGGTTTATTAAGTGTTCAAGGAACAAGCTTTAATTTCGTTTCAGCAATCATTACAGGTGGCTTAGTATTAAGAAATCAAAACCTAAGTGATGCAGAGATTTTAGCAGCAATTTTTGGAACTCTTATGTTATGTAGTATCACTGAAATGCTAGTATCAATCAGTTTAAAATATGTAAAAAGAATTATTTCAAATCTAGTTTGCGGAATTGTTGTAATGATAATAGGTCTTACTTTAATTAGTGCAGGACTTATTAGTGCAGGCGGTGGATTTGCTAGTATGAGCAAGGATATTCCTGCGAATTTACAATTTGCAAGTTTAGAAAACTTAGCTTTAAGTGGGGTAGTATTATTATCAATTGTAGTATTTAACTCTTTTAAAAAGCCTATTTTTAGGGTTGGAGCTTTATTTTTCTCAATTATTATTGGTTTAATACTTGCTACATTTTTAGGTAGATTTGATTTAAGTAATGTGCATTCGGCTAATTTATTTATAGTTCCTGAACCATTATTTTATGGTCTTAGCATAGAAACTAGCCTAATTTTGCCATTTGCGATAATATTTTTAGTTACTTCACTAGAAACCATTGGCGATATTAGTGCTACAAGTGAGCTAAGTCATCAGCCAATGAAAGGCGAAATATATGAAAGAAGATTAAGGGGTGGGGTATTTGCTAATGGGTTTAACTCTTTAGTATCAGCATTTTTTAATACCTTTCCAAATTCTTGTTTTGGTCAAAACAACGCAGTAATTGCACTAAGCGGGGTTGCAAGTCGTTATGTTGGATATATTGTTTGTATTATGCTTATGATTTGCGGGATTTTTCCTATTGTTGCAGAGTTTGCTTTAAGAATACCTGAACCTGTAATTGGTGGTGCTATTTTAGTAATGTTTGGAACAATTGCTGCAACTGGAATTAAAATAATTTCAAGAGAAGAATTAAATAAGCGTTCTGTTATGATACTTTCAATTTCACTTGCTCTAGGTTTAGGGGTAAGCACTCAACCACTTATTTTAGAGCATTTACCTGATGTGTTTAAAAATCTATTTGGCTCAGCAGTTGCAACTGCAGGATTTAGTGCTATATTGCTTGAGATTTTATTACCTAAGGACAATAAATGAGAAAACTATTAATATTATTAATTCCTAGCTTTATTTTTGCTAGGATTTTAATTCAAGGTGCAATGCCTATTGAGATTGATACTTTAGTAAATGCTATGAGTGATAAAAAGGTAGTTAAAATCGGTAGCTATATATTTTATGAAGGCAAAATTAAAGGAAGAGATATTGTAGTATCAAGGACTTTAATAGGTCTTGTAAATGCTTCAGCAGCTACAACTTTAGGCATAACTTATTTTAAGCCTGATATTATTATAAATCAAGGCACAGCAGGTGCTATTGTAGAAGGTCTTAAATTAGGAGATATAGTTGTAGGAGATAGAATTTATAATGCAAATTCTTATAAAACTCCTAAGAGTTTATACACTATCAATCCTTTAGCAAAAGAGCCAATGATAGCTCCACTAACTTTGTTAGATGCAAATAATGAAGATTTAAAAAATGAGTATTTTACAAGTGATGAAACTTTAGTAAATAAATTTATAAGCCTAGCTCCTAAAGGAGTTTTAAAGGTAAATATAGCTAGTGCTGATGCTTTTAATAAAGAAATCTTAATGCTTCATCTTTGGAATAAAACCTATAATGCAAGCGTTGAAGAGATGGAAAGTGTAGCTGCTGCTCAAGTTGCTAAAGCTTTTAATGTGCCGTTTTTAGCTATTAGAATTGTGTCTGATAATTTGATTGAAGATATTGATTATACTCCTAGTATTGCTATTAAATTACAAGAATTATTAATAAAGATTATTGATAAGTTTTGATATTTAATTTTTATCCTAGCAAAAACTAGGATAAAAATCTTTTTATATTTTAAAATATTTTATATGTTGTGTTAAGGTATTTGCAATTTCTTTTAAGCTATTTGCTGCGTGTGTGTTTTCTTGCATAGATTTATTGGTATTTTCAGAGCTTTTTGTGATACTTATCATATCGTTATTTAGGCTTTGAAGTTTTTCTACTTGTGCGTTAGCAGCGTTACTTACTTCATTAGCTTTTAATAATGAATCATTTGCTTGATGGCTGATTTGCTCTAAAATCAAATTAGCTTCATTAGCTAGTCTCATTCCGCTTTCTACTTGTGGAACTGCTGTTTGAATAGCATCAACCGTTGCTTGAGTTTCGCTTTGTATTATTGAAATCATATTTGATATTTCATTTGTTGCTGTGTCAGTTTTTTCTGCTAATTTTCTAATCTCATCAGCTACAACTGCAAATCCACGCCCATGCTCTCCTGCACGAGCTGCTTCAATTGCAGCATTTAATGCAAGAAGATTTGTTTGCTCTGTGATTTCTTTAATTAATTCTGCACTATTGCTAATTTCGGTTGAGTGTTTATCTAGCATTTTGATTTGCTCTGAAGAATAATGCACGGTTTCTGTGATTTTTTCTATTTCTTTAATTGTAGTTCTCATAGAATTAATTCCATTATTTGATAATTCAACCGTTTTTTGAGAATTTTCTTTCGTTTGATTTGCTATATTTAATACATCTTGCATAGCTATTCTAGCATTGTTTATATTTTCTAAAGATTCTCTTGATTTGTTTTGTTGTTCGTTTGATAATTTACTAGCATTATTTGAAGCATTTGTTACTTCTTTTGCACTATTTTCTAATTCTTTTGAAGAATGAATTACTTCTCCTACAATGTCTTTTAATTTATTTTCCATTTCTTTTAAAGCATATAGCATACTATCTTTATACTTAGTATCAATTTTAGTATCTAAATTCCCGTGCGATATGCTAATTACTGCTTTAACTGCGTCTTTTACTTCACCACCAAGTGAACTAATAATTAATCTTGTTATATAAAGTGCTAAGAAAATCGCTACTAAAAATGCAACTATGCTAATTGCTATACTACTACTTAAAAAGCTGCTAATTGTCCCTCTTGCTTGTTTTGTTAATGCTTGATTTTTTGCTTCTTGATAGTCAATAAATTCATTAATAACATTTAGCCAAGTAACAAAACTATCTCTTGCTTGAGATAATAATATTTCGTGAGCTTTGTTTGTATCATTATTGTTTTTATATTGAATTATTTCTTTTATTAAAGGAAGAGTTTTTGCTTCTACGCCTTTAATTTTTTCTAAAATCAATCTATCTTTATCATCTACTAAATCAGCATTTGCGAATATTTTTGCCATATTATTAGCTGCTACATTGTAATTGTTTTCTAATTTATCAATTAAAGATATAGCATTATTTATCTCGTTTTTATCACTTAATAAAACAACATCTCTAATAGCTATTGCTCTATCATGCACACTACCTCTAAAATCAACTGCATACCTTTGTTTTACAGCATTTACATCGCTAATTTCATTTAAATCATTATTTACGCTATTAATTTTAATATATCCGCTAAAAAATATGATTAAAATAAATGCAAGAATACTAGCAAAACCAATGAATAATTGGGCTTTTAAAGAAAGATTTTTCCCTAACATTTTATTTCCTTTTAAATTAAATTTATTTTATTATAATAAAAATTATTAATTAGCAAAATAAAAATTAGAAAAATTATAATGATAATTTAATATATGAATTAATTAAGTTTAATTTAAGCATATAAGCTAGGAATTTTAGTTGAAATTCATATATTTAATAGCGTTAAAATCAATATCTTATGATGATTTTTATATTTTAAAATTAAAAGAATTTAAATTAGGAATTAATTGCATAATCCTTTTAATTAATAGCTTTTGTGTTTTAAGGTGCTTAAATTTATTTTTTTAAAGGTTTTTTGATAATTTCAATTTTAGTTTAATAATTTTCATTAATTTAGCAAGATAGCTTATGGATTAGGTTTTTGTTTTATACCAAAATTGACCTAATCCCATTATAAGTCCTTTTTAATCTTTAATAATCTTACGAAGGTGTCTAAGACAGAGCTTCGTATTTTTCTAAACTTAAAGTGATTTCAAACGCTAATGTGTTGTAAGTCTATGATTAGTTTTTCCACTAAAGTGCTAAAATTTGAAAGAATTTTAAAAGTGGAAAAATCACTACTTTTTAAAAACTCTCAAATACTTAACACATAAGCAAGTTTTACTTGCTATTGCAAACCTAATTCTATCACAACACGGTTTGAAACAACAAACAAAACATACAACCCGTTCTCTCGCATTTATTGCAAACCTAATTCTACCACAACATGGTTTGAAACAACGTTTTGCTAATCCAATCAATAGGAATATTTTTAATTGCAAACCTAATTCTACCACAACATGGTTTGAAACGCCAAGTACTCTACTGCTGAGCTACAATGACATAAAAATATATGTTAAGACATTGTTTTTTACAACATCTTAACATTTGAAACTTATTATAAGTTATAGAAGTCTTCAATTTTATCAGTACAATTTGTATCTTCTAAACCGTAATTTTCATATTTTGTATAATTATAGAGTATTCCTTGTTCGTTTGTTCCATTACGTTTTTGTGCTTCTTTTACTAAAGTTAAAACCTGAGGTTTAATGTTTATATATAGTTCAAGTAATTCTTGGTAAGCTTCTTTAGCCTGTTCTTTTGCTTTATCTAATTCCTCTTGTTGTTCTTTAGTGGTTGGCTTACGATCATATACAGGACCATTTTCTTCATTATGTCGTGCTTTTATACCATAAATTTTTGAAATACTTTCATGCATCTTTATTTTAGCATCTCTATATTGTGAAGTTATAACAAATATGTGATGATGAAGTCTTGCATTATCATAATTTTTAAAATTTGCAGTAGAAGCTTTTACATCATGCAATATATCTGCTTTTCGTATAACACATTCTGACATGTACTTATTATCTTTATTATCATCACTAAAAGAATCACTATTCATTCCTTTAAATGCTCCAAAAGAACCTACAATAGTTATTATGACTAATAATATTGCTATACCTTTAATATTAAATAATTTTTTCATTGTTTTTTCCTTTTAAAATAGTTTTTTAATTTTTAGATTTTTTATATTTTTTAGTTTTAAAATAAATTAGTTAGATAGCATCGTAATTTTTATCCATATTAACTCCTTTAATGAAATAAAATTTATTGTAATACCCCCCCCCATTAATAAAAGTTAATAAGATTAATTAGATAGTTTAAAAATAAGTTTTTTTATGTGAATTAAATATTAAATGTCGTTATAAGGCAAAATATTATATTTTGTGCTTAATCAAAATAACTACTAGTTTGGAATTTAAATTAAAAAAATTATTTAATATAGTATGGATTTTCCTAATTTATAGCTAAATTAGGAAAATTTATTAATTAGATAGTATCTCCGTTAAAGATTGAGTTTTTAACCACTACATAATCAACTTTTCTAATATCACGAAGTTCTTTTCCACCTGCATAAGAAATTGAGCTTTGCAAATCTTCTCTCATTTCATTTAAGGTATCAAAAATATTTCCCCTAAATGGAACATACATTTTTTTACCTTCTACATTTTTACGCTCACCTTTTTGAAATTCACTTGCTGAGCCATAATATTCTTTCATTTTTTTGCCATCAATTTCTATGGTTTTTCCAGGACTTTGCTCGTGTCCGCTAAATAATGAGCCTATCATTACAAAAGTAGCTCCAAAACGAATTGATTTTGCTATATCTCCGTGATTTCTAATACCACCATCAGCAATTATTGGCTTTTTAGCACTTTTAGCACACCAGCGTAGAGCTGCAAGCTGCCAACCACCTGTTCCAAAACCGGTTTTAAGCTTAGTAATACATACCTTACCAGGTCCAATACCAACCTTAGTTGCATCAGCTCCAGCATTTTCTAAATCCCTAACAGCTTCAGGAGTTCCGACATTTCCTGCTATTACAAAGCTAGTTTTTAATGTGCTTTTAATGTATTTAATCATCTTAATTACATTGTCGCTATGTCCGTGAGCAATATCAATTGTAATATATTCAGGATATAGCTCATTTGCTTTTAATTCATCAATAAATTCGTATTCTTTTTGAGTAATGCCAACAGAAATTGACGCAAAAAGCCCTAATTCTTGCATTTTTTTTACAAAGTCTAATCTTTTTTCAGGCTCAAATCTATGCATAATGTAAAAATAATCACTTCTAGCAAATGAAATCGCTAATTCTTCATCAATGATTGTTTGCATATTTGCAGGAACTACAGGTAGTTTAAAAGTTCTATTACCAAGCCTTACGCTAGTATCGCATTCGCTTCTTGAATTGATTATACATTTTGCAGGGATTAATTGCACGTCTTCATAATCAAATACTAATAAATTATTTAACATCTCATCTCCTTAAATTAAAGAACTGATTTTATCTTATAAACAATTAATAAAAACTTGATTTTAAAAGTAAAAATACTTTACGGAATTTAAATCCGGATTTTCACCGGAATTATTTTTTAGCTATCGCTTCTATTTCTATTCTTGATGCTTTTGGTAATGCTGCTACTGCAAATGCACTTCTAGCAGGGAAAGGCTCTTTAAAAAACTCAGCATAAGCTTCATTAACTGCTGCAAAATCATTTATATCAGCTAATAAAACCATTGTTTTTATAACATTATTCATATCTAAACCTTGCTCGTTTAAGATAGCTTTTATATTTCTTAAACTTTGTCTTGTAAGCTCTTTAATATCGCCTTTTACAAACTCTCCTGTACTAGGGTCAATTGGTAGCTGACCACTAACAAATACTAAATCATCTGATTTACCACACACACTATAAGGTCCAATAGCCTTTGGATAATTCATTTTTTCTCCTTTTTTGAAAAATTTTGCAAAAATATTAGCAAAAAAATATTAATTGATAAAAAATAATAAAAAATATTTATAATTAAGGATTTTTTAATAATTTTTTTGCAAAAATTAGCATTAATAATAATTTTTTATTAATTTAATTAAATTTAAAGGAGAATTTATGGAAAATAATTCTAAAAATACCAACTATGCTACAAAAAGCATAAGGTGGTTTACTTTTATTGTTCTTGTTTTTGGTGGGGGAACGGTGTTTAAATTATCATCTTTAAAAGATGCTTTTTATGTTCCTATGCAAGAATTTATGCATCTTAGTAATACTCAAATAGGTGTTGCTTTATCGGTTTATGGAATTGTTCAAACAGTAGGTAATTTTGCTTCTATTTATATATCAGATAGATTTTCTAAAAGAATACTCATACCAATTTCATTGGTTTCTATTGGTATAATTGGCGTTTATATTTCAACATTTCCTAGTTATTATGGTATATTGGCTGCTTGGGGATTGCTTGCCTTTTTTGGTGAAGTTGTTTATTGGCCTGTTTTATTAAAAGCTATAAGATTGCTTGGTGATTCAAGTCAACAAGGAAGATTGTTTGGATTTTTAGAAGCAGGTCGTGGTGTTGTAGATACTATAATAGCTTTTTCAGCTTTAGGTATTTTTGCTTTATTAGGAAGTGGGGCAGCTGGTCTTAAAGGTGGTATTTTATTTTATAGTGCTTCTGTTGCTATCGCTGGAATTGCAAGTTATTTTCTATTAGAAGATGATAAAGTTCAAGAAGTAGATGAAAATGGAAATAAAATTAGTAGAAACAAAGCTGCTTGGAATGGCGTAATAAAAGCTGTAAAAACACCTGAAATATGGGTTGTATCTTTAACAATTTTTACAATTTACTCAATTTATTGTGGATTAACTTATTTTATACCTTTCTTAAAAGATATTTATGCAATGCCTGTTGCGTTAGTAGGTGCTTATGGAATTATAAATCAATATACACTTAAAATGGTCGGAGGGCCTATTGGTGGATATTTGGCAGATAAAAAATGTAAAAGTGCAACAAAATATTTAAGATATGCTTTAATTGCTGCAGCTTTAGCTATGGTTATTTTTATATTATTACCACATGATAATATGAATGTTTATTTTGGTATGACATTAACACTTGGGTTTGGTGCTATTGTTTTTACAATGAGAGCTACATTTTTTGCTCCTGTTGATGAAATTAGAATTCCAAGAGAAATAAGTGGTGCTGCTATGAGTATAGCTTGTATTTTTGGTTATTCTCCACAACTATTTTGTTTTGCATTATATGGATACATTATTGATACAAACCCTGGTATAACAGGTTATAAAATTGTATTTTCTATAATGGTTGGTTTTGCACTAGCTGGAATTTTAGTTACTACTTTGCTTCTTAAAATGATAAAAAGAAAAAAAGAAGCTTTAGGAGAATAATATGAAAATAGGTTTAGAAACTGAAAGTATGCATTTATGGTTTCAAAATAATAAAATGGATATTTTTAGCTATATAGATTTTGCTAAAGATTTAGGTTTTGATGGGGTTATTATTAATATTATTAAAGATTATGGACTTGATGAAAATTGGGGAACGTTAGGTAGTAACAACTTGGAGCATTTAAAGAAAATATCTAAAAAGCTAAAAAACTATAATATGTATTGTGAAATTGATATTAAAGGTTTTGATTATAATAAAATGAAAGAAGTTTGCGAAGTGGCCTCTATTTTAGAGGCTAGCATAATAAGAAGTTATGTTCCTATTACTAAAAAAGTTCTAAATATTACAAAGGGTAGTGAGGGTGCATATGATGATTCTAAGATAACTGCAGATTTTAATATTGATGAATTTTACAAATTTTCTGAAGATATAAAAATGTTAATTCCATTATTAAATGAATATGGAGTTAATTTAGCTATTGAAAATCACGAATATCAAACATCTTTTGAAATGATTGAATTATTAAAAAAGGTAAACAACGATAAGGTAAAATTATTGTTTGATTTCGGAAATTCTATGATGGCGTATGAAGAACCACTTCAAGCTTGTAAGAATATGGCACCATATACAATAACCACTCATTGTAAAGATCATATAATATTTCAAGAAAATAATGAATATTATGTATCAGGAACACCATTAGGTGAAGGAAATATTGATATAAAATCTTGTATAAATGTTTTAAAGTCATATGGTTTAAAACATATAAATATAGAATCTTGTTATCCTTATTGTTCTACTTTTAAAAGGAAAGTAGGAACAGGTGGTGTTAATAATTTGGGAGAAGGTGCTTTTAAAATAGAGCAGCCATTATTTCCTGAACTACAAGCAATGCAATATTATTACCCACAAGAGGTAAGTTTGAGTGCTTTAGATAAATTATTAAAATTACAAAAACAAGGTGTAGAAAATAGTCTTAAATATCTTAAAACAATTTTATAATTGTTTTGTTGTTCTAGTTGCTATATTAAGCAACTAGAATTTTAAATCTTCATTATATAAAAATAATAAAATTTTATTATTATTTTTTCTAAAATTAATAAAAATTTGTTACTTTTTGTAATATTTTATGAAAAAGTAAGAAAAATTAAGAAAATTTATTAAAAAAAATCAAAAAAATTATTATTTTAAGAAAATTTTAAAGATGGGGGGGGGTATAATCAAATGATGATTTTTAAATAAAGGAGAAAAGATGAGCAATTTTGCTTTAATTTCGGTCTTAATAGCTTCTATTGCTTTAGTTGTGTTTTGTATTACAAAACTTAAAATCCACGCTTTTTTATCATTAAGCTTAGCAAGTATTTTTGTCGCACTTATAACTGGTGTTGATTTAACAAAAATCGGTTCTATTATTGAAAATGGAGTAGGTGGGACGCTAGGATTTTTAGCTGTTATTATTGGTTGTGGAAGTGTCTTAGGAAAAATGCTAGAAGTTAGTGGCGGAGCGCAAAAAATAGCCCTATCATTACTAAATCTACTTGGTAAAAAAAGAGCTGATATTGTTATGATGTTGGTTGGATTTATTGCTGGTATTCCTGTATTTGTTGAGGTTGGATTTGTCTTATTAGTGCCTTTAGTTTTAGTTATAGCTAAAGAAATAGGTGTTAGCAGAATAAAAATAGGCATAGCATTAGCAACTTCACTAATGGCAGTTCATTGTATGGTGCCACCACACCCAGCAGCTACTAGCATAGTAGCTACTTTAGGTGCTGATATAGGTCAAGTAATTTGGATGAGTATAGTTGTGGGTATGATATGTGCTTTTATAGGTGGGGTTTTGTTTTTGAAATTCTTTGATTTTTCAAAAGATAATGAGATGAGTGTTTTTGATAATACAAGTTCTACTTATAACTCTATGCCAAGCACAGCAATTACTTATTTTACAATACTTTTGCCTTTAGTTTTAATGTTGCTTAAGACTTTAGTATTTAAAGATAATGCAGTATTTGCATTCATTGGAAATCCTATTATCGCACTATTAATAAGTGTTTTTGTAGCATACTATACTTTAGGCTTAAAGCAAGGCTATTCTATGCAAAATTTAATGGAATTTAGTTCTAATTCATTTACGCAAATTGCTTCAATTTTATTAATTATAGGAGCAGGTGGAGCTTTTAATGAGATATTAATTGCTTCAGGCATTGGCGAAGCATTAAAGCAGACTTTAGGAAGTTTGAGTTTAAATCCTGTGTTTTTAGCTTGGTTAATTGCTATTATTTTACATGCTAGTGTTGGAAGTGCAACGGTTGCTATGATTAGTGCAGCAGGAATTGTCTTGCAAATGGATAGTAATGTTAGTAAAGAAGTTTTATGCCTTGCAATAGGAAGTGGTGCTATAGGTTTTACTATCGTAACTGATAGCTTATTTTGGCTAGTAAAAGAAAGCTTAGGAATGAGCGTAAAAGCTATGTTTAAATATTTCACAAGTGCGACTTTAGTAGCAAGTATAAGTGGTTTAATCTTAAGCTATGTTTTATCAATAATTTTATAAGGAGTAAAAATGTTAATTGAAAATCTAAAAGCAATGAAAGAAACAAGTTGGATTAATACAAATCTAAGTAATGATGTTTTATGCGAATTAAACAAAGGTGCTATTAAGCTTGATAGAATTGATGATGCAAGGGCTAGGCTTAATCGTTTTGCACCTTTACTTAAGATAATTTTCCCTGCTACAAATATTACTAATGGTATTATAGAAAGCCCATTAGCTTGTGTGAATAATTATAAAAAAGAGTTAGAAAAATTAAGCGGTGCTAGTATTCAAGGCGATGTTTATATAAAACTTGATTCGCATTTACCAATATCAGGCTCTATTAAGGCTCGTGGTGGAATATATGAAGTATTAAAACACGCAGAAGATTTGCTAATAGAAAATAATATGCTAAGCATTCAAGATGATTATTCAAAACTTGCCGAGCCAAAATATAAAGAATTTTTAAGTAAATATAAAATAGCAGTTGGCTCAACCGGTAATCTTGGTCTTTCAATAGGAATTATGAGTGCAAAACTTGGCTTTAAAGTAGAAGTTCATATGAGTGATTGTGCTAAAGAATGGAAGAAAAAAATGCTAAGAGAGCACGGATGCAGCGTGATTACTTATGAAGATGATTACGGCGTCGCAGTAGAGCAGGGAAGAAAAAGTTCTGAAAATAATCCGTATTGTTATTTTATAGATGATGAAAACTCGCATAATTTATTTTTAGGATATAGCGTTGCTGCAAAGAGATTAAAAGGACAATTTCAAGCATTAGATATTAATATCAGCAAAGATAGACCGCTTTATGTTTATCTTCCTTGCGGTGTTGGTGGTGGTCCTGGTGGGGTTGCTTATGGGCTTAAGGCTGAATTTGGCGATTGTGTAAAATGCTTTTTTGCTGAGCCAACGCATAGTCCTTGTATGATACTTGGACTTGCTACCGGAAAACATAATGATATAAGTGTAGCTGATATTGGGCTTGATAATATTACGGCTGCTGATGGGCTTGCTGTTGGTCGTGCGAGTGGTCTTGTAGGTAAAGTGCTTGAGCGTGTAATTGATGGAAGCTTTACGGTGAGTGATGAGAATATGTATAGATATTTAAGCTTACTTGCATCTAGCGAAGGTATTAAGCTTGAGCCTTCGGCTTTAGCTGGGGTTAAAGGCTTAATGATTTCTAATGAGCTTAAAACTGAACACAAAAACGCAATTCATCTAATATGGGCAACAGGTGGAAGTATGGTGCCAGACGCTGAAATGGCTGAATTTATTAAAACAGGAGATGAATTATTATAAAATAAGCCCTAAAATAGGGCTTATAATTACTTTACGCAACTATAATTTACAAAACATTTACCGAGGGCTTTATGAATCAACAAACAAGAACAGAATATATAAAATTAGTGCATTTTTTAGCACAAGCTTTAGGCAAGGATTATGAAATAGTTTTGCACGATATAAATGATGATGGAATGAGTATTGCAGAAATTGCTAATAATCACATAAGCGGAAGAAGTATTAATTCTCCTATTACAGGATTTGCACTTGAGCTTGTTAATAAAAAGATTTATGAAGAAAGAGATTTTTTAAGCAATTATAAAGCAAGTGCAGGTGGAAAAAATATAAGAGGTAGCACATTTTTTATCAAAGAAGGCAATAAATTAAGTGGAATGTTATGTATAAACTACGATAAAAGTAGAATGGAAAATATAGCAGCACAATTATTAGGTAGTGATATACCTGTAGAAGAAGCTGCTTATGAAGAAGTTTTGAGCCTTGATTTAAATGAGCTAATTCAAGAATTAACAGGGCTTAGTGTAAATGAGCTAAAAAATACTAATCTAAAACCAAAACAAAGACAAATAATAGTAGATAAAATCTATGAAAAAGGTATTTTTAATATAAAAGGCTCAATTACAGAAATAGCTAATCTTTTAAATCTTTCAGAATCAAGCATATATCGTTGTATAAACAAATCTAAACAAAAATTTTAATCAAGCATAAACGCTTGATTAAGTTAAATTCCATTAGTATTTAGTGCTAAAATCTCAATAGTAATTAATATTAAAGGTATTTTTATGAAAGTAATTTTTGGCCCAGTTAATTCAAGAAGATTTAAAAAATCTTTGGGTATAGATTTAAGTCCTAATGAGAAATGCTGTAATTTTGATTGTTTATATTGTGAACTTGGAAAAGCTAAATTAAAATATGAAAATAAATCAAATTTAAGTGTTGAATATATAATAAATGAGCTAAAAGAAGCTTTGAAAATACATAAAGATTGCGATTATATAAGCATTAGTGCGAATGGCGAACCTACTTTATATCCATATTTAGATGAATTGATTATAAAAATAAATGAAGTTAAAAAGAATGCAAAATCATTAATTTTGAGTAATGCAAGCACAATTTTTGATAAAAATATTCAAAAGGCATTATTAAATCTTGATAGCGTTAAGCTAAGCATTGATAGTGTAAATCCTAAAGTATTTCGCAAAATTGATAGAACGAATATAGATATAAATAAAATAGTTCAAGGTATAAAAGAATTTAGTCAAATTTATAAAGGTGAGTTGATTTTAGAATGCTTGGTTTTAGATGGTATTAATGATGATGAAAAGGATTTTATTGCTTTAAATGATATTTTAAAGGATATTAAAGCAGCTAGACTTGATTTAGGAACTATTGATAGACCGAGTGATTATAATGTAAAGGCTGCAAGTTTTGAGAAATTAAGCAAATTGGCTAGTTTGATAACTAATATAAAAGTTAATATTATGAGTAGAAAAACTAATATAAATAAATATGATGATTTGCTTAAAACTATTAGTTTAAGACCATTAAGCTCACAAGAAATTGATGAAAAAGATATAAAAATGTTAGATGAATTAGTAGATAAAAATATAATAAAATGTGTGAAAATAAATGATATTAATTTTTATAAATTAAACAAATCAAATTCTAATTAATATAAAAGCTATTGTGATTAATTTGCTTATTTTAAGTGTATTTATAAACCAAGTGCGAATGAAAGAAAAAGGGCTTGATTTTAACATCAAGCTTTGTTATATCAATATTAAAATTATTTAAAAAATATTCATACAAAAGCGAATAGTTAGAATTATTCATATAAATACAAATAATATTCTCATCATCTTCTATTAGTAAAGTATCATAAAATCTTTGATTATTTAAAGTAAAAATTTTATAAATATTTTTAAAAAATACTAAAAGTATAAAATTACAAACACTCATAAAAATATAAAATATACTCAAAAAATTATTTAATTTATATAATTGTTGTTTGCTTTGAATATTAAGGCAGGTTTTATAGATTTTAGCATTTTTTAAATATATTGTTTTTTCTTCTTCATTAAGCTCATCTCTTTGCCTACAACTATGATTAACAAAATGTATAAAATCCTTATGAAAATATAAAATATTAGGTTTTTTAAACTTATAATGCAAATATCTCTCATCAAAATATGCAGCAATAATAAATAAATTAATACTAGAAACCTTCATAGAAAAATTACCAATATACATAAAAACACAAAAGCAAATAAACAAAGCACTACAATGAACCAAGCTAGTAATATAAGCGTTTTTATCTTTTAAAGAAAATAAAGGCGTAAAATTACTAGAAGTTAAATATTCGCTCAAATTTTCTCCTTATTAATGTTTGCTTCTATCAACTTTAATTGCGATTTTTGTAAAATCACCCCTTATATTATCATCATCTATTAGATTTGTAATGACTGCTTTATATGTTTTATTTTCAGGTATAAAATAAAATCCAAGATATCTTATTGCTACATGAACCTTTTCATTTTTAATATTTATACTTATTCTACCACTTACTCTTGTATTTTCATTTGGTGTAGCGACTTTATCAAATACTAATATCTCATCACCATCCTTAGTAAGCTCATATATTTTAATATCAAGTGCAAGTGGATAATAAGGATTATTTCGTATATCATTTTCTAATTTTTCATCGTATAAATAAACTGAATAAAAATCCTTACCTACTTTACCATATTCAAAACGCAAAGGATAAAAAGCATAAAGTCCTAAATACTCTCTTATATCTTTTCTTTGTGGCTTAAAGATTATTTCAAATTTAGTGCCTTTTTTGCTTAAATCAAATAAAGTATATATGGGAGTTTTTGGTATTTTATCTTTATGAACAAATTCAAAAGCATTTAAACTAAAAACTAGCATAAGTAATAAACAAATTTTTTTAAGCATTTAAACTCCTTTATTTTTTCATATCATAACATTATTTAAGAATATTTCTTGGTTTGTAAATGTGTTTAAAAGTTAAAATATGATTTTAAATTCTTAGAATTTAAAATGGATAATTAAATATTTTTTATTGTTTAACATTTGCCTTTATTAGGAGTTTTATAAGTTGAATATTTGTAAAATTTGAATACAAATTATTTAAGCTCATTCTTTCTCCTTTTTTAGATTTATTTCACAATGTAAAGATTTTAATTCAGTAAATGTATAAGGGTATGCCCTTGTGTAAAGATAATATGCGTTAGATACAATATTTGCAATACTATGTATATAAATTTCATATGTTGGATATGCATTATAATAGTAAATCTTATAAACCAAAAAATAATCTCTTTCTTTGTAATTTATCGTAAAAATTCTTTGTGTAAGCTCATGAAAATCTGTTGATATTTTTATTCTATTAGATTTTTTTATGACATCTAACAGATTTTTATTTTTAATAGGATGATTGCAAAAATCTTTTTCTATAAACAAAATATTTCCAATTTCACCTAATAAAGCTAAGTAATTTTTATTATCTAAAACTACATCGCCAATAGTTATATTTTTGTGTTTTTTTATGTATTTTTTACCCTTAATTTTACTTGCAAAATAGAGCTCTCCATTTTTATCAACTTCATAAAAAGAATAACTCACATCATTATCAACACCATAGATATTATCACGCCCTATATCTTTATAAACTTTTCTATCAAGCCCTAAATCCCAGCAGTATTTAAGAGTATCTTTTACTTCTTGGCTAGAGTATGGCTTAGTATCTACAATTTTTGGCTTTATTTTTATATCTTTGTATCTAAAAAAATTTTGCCAAAAATTATTTATTGATATCTCTTCGCAATCTACTGTGCATTTACGCTTATAACAATCAGTTGAGTGTTCTTGAATTATTTTTATATGTTCTATTAATTCTTTAGGATAGGTTTTTGAGTTTTCAAGACTAGTGCTAAGCTCTTTTATTCTAGTTTTATAAGAATTTATAATGCAATTATTATCATCTTTACAATCACTAATGTTTTTTAAAAATTCATCTTGGTCTTGCTTTATCTCTTTTGTAATATAAGGAAAGCTTTTATAAATACTATCTAGCTCTATTTTTAACTTATTTATTTGATATAAATAAATATTTGTAATTAGTAAAATCATTAATATTTTAAACATAACTCTCCTTTATTTTTCATATCATAGCATTATTTAAGAATATTTCTTGGTTTATAAATGTGTTTAAAAGTTAAAATATGATTTTTAAATTCTTAGAATTTAAAATGGATAATTAAATATTTTTAATACTTTTAATGTGTTTTTATGAATATGAGTAGTTATAGTGAAATTAAGCTAGGAAAACCTAGCTTAATTTTTTAATGTAGTTCTTTCCAGATTGCGTTTTTCCAAGCATAAGCTAATATTGCTAATAATGCAAAATAAGCCATTATTTTGTATCCTAAATCTTCGCGTTCAGCTTTTTTACTATCTCCAACGCTAGTTAAATAAGCAACAACATCATTTTGAGCTTGTTCGTTAAGTCCAACTCTAGGCATTGCAGTTCCTGGAAGTTGTTTTTGAGTATCGTTTATAAATTTATGTAAATACTCATCTCCTTTAGCACGAATTATTATTGATAAATCAGGTGGCGTTGAACCCATATAATCTTTTAAATCTCCGCCATTTACTTTAGCAATAAAACCATCATATTTAACATCATGACATCTTCCGCAAGCTTCTTCAAAGATAACTTTTTTGTTCTCAAAATTAATTTTTGCAACTTTTTCGCTATCGCTTAATTTACTTGCATTTATTTCATTAGCAATTTTTGCTTTTTTTGCTTCAAGAGCAGCTTTTCCGATACTATTTAAATATCCTACTATATTAGCAACTGATTGAGCATTTTCATCACTTATACTGCCATCATCTTCTAAAAATGCTGTCATCATAGGGTGTGGATTTTCATCATTATATTTTTTGTTATTTTTCATAGCAAGTGCAGGATTAAGAGAAATTGCCATTAAGAATTTACTATCATAAATAGCTCCTGCTGTGCTTAAATCAGGATAAATAATACCTTGAGCGCTAATTCCATCATCAGCAGCTACTAATTCATCAAATTCAACTCTATGACAGCTAGCACAATTAGCTTCAAAATCAGCCTTTCCAGCTTCAACATCAGTTTTTAAACTAGCTATTTTATCAACATTAGCCCAAAGTTTTTTAGTATCTTCTAATTTTTTTGTAGCAAAATCAATATCATCTTTTTTACCACTTTCATTAGCTTTTTTTAATTCAACTTCAGCTTGAGCTATATCGCCTGCTTTAAAATCAAAATTAACTTCGCTAGTATGTTCGTGCATTTGTGAATGAGCGTAAGGCTCAACTCCCCAATAAACAATACCTGTGAATATAACTAATATTGCAAATATTTTTAACTCTTTCATTACTTAGCCTTTCTTTCCATAAGAGTAATTACTGGTAAAACTACTATTAATAATGCTAAAAATGTAACAGAAGCAATAGTTGCTATTGTATTATTAATTCCAACAGGAGGTAATTTACCATAAATAGTAAGAACAATCATATCAATTACTAATAGCCAAAACCATACAAAAAATGCTCCACGTTTATGTGCAGGCGCTACTACATTTGAGCGGTCTAGGAATGGTAATACAAAGAAAATTACTTGAGCTATACCAAAGCAAGCAAGACCAACTTCATAAGAAAATCCTCTTAAGATTTCATAACTCCATAAGAAATACCATTCAGGATAAATATGTGGTGGAGTTTTAAGTGCATTTGCTGGTTCAAAGTTAATTGGATCCATAGCAAAATCATAGTGAAAGCATACTAGATAAAAATAGAAAATCATAAATAAGCAAACATAAAAAATATCTTTACATAAGAAATCAGGCCAAAATGATATAACTTTCGCTTCTTTTTTCTTGCCAGCTAAATATTTTTCAGCTTCTAAATCAAAATCAATTTCTTCAGCAATTTCGTTATTTACATGTGGAAATCTTAAAGCATAAAAGTGAATTGCAACAAATGCAATAACAACTATTGGTAATAAGCAAACATGTAGCATAAAAAATCTATTTAATGTAGCATCTCCAACAGCGTAATCACCTCTAATCCATTCAACTAATTCAGGTCCTATGAAAGGAATGCCACCAAAAAGATTAGTAATAACCATAGCAGCCCAATAGCTCATTTGTCCCCAAGGTAGCATATAACCACTAAATGCTTCAGCAGAGAATAATACGAATAATACCATACCGCTTATCCAAATGATTTCACGACCTTTTTTATAAGAGCCATAATAAATACCTGTTAATAAGTGTATATACATTACTAAAAATACTACCGACGCAGCAACCCCGTGCATATGTCTCCATAGCCAACCATATTCAACTTCTTGCATAATAGTTTTATTTACACTATCAAAAGCAAGTGCAACATCAGGTTTATAATACATTACAAGTAAAAGTCCTGTAATAAATAGTATTGCAAACATAGTAAGTAAAATTACTCCCATTGCCCATAAAAAGTTAATTTTCTTAGGAATCCAGTATTGTGTCATCATAACTTGCATAAATTTTTTGATAGCAAGTCTTTGATCTAGCCAATCAACAATTCCATTTGATTTTTCAAAATGTGCCATGATTAAGCCTTTCCTACATTTTTCATAATTTCTTCATACTCTTTGCCAATTTCTCCTAAAACTAATTTAGTTCCATCAATTGAAAAAGGTGGAATTTCAAGTGGTTTAGGAGGTGGTCCTGACATATTTTTTCCGCTTACATTAAATTTTCCACCATGACAGGCACAAACAAATTCTTTATCAGCTGAATGATATGCTGGAATACAACCTAAATGAGTGCATAGTCCAATTACTACCGTATATCTTGCATCTCCTGCTATTATATCTGTATTGCTTTGTTCCATATCACTTGATTTTTTTAGAATGAATATTGGTTTTTTTCTCCATTCAACAGTTCTTAGCTCTCCATCAGCTAAAGGCGATAAATCAACGGTTGTAAAACCTGCTGCTTTTACACTAGGAAGTGGATCCCAAGTTTTTTTCATACCCACTAGTGTAAAAACACCACCAACAGCCGCAGCAGCGCCTAATGTAAAGCCCATAAAGCTTCTTCTACTAGCCATACTTATCCTTTCATAAAATTTGAAAATAAATAGCTAGTTTAGTGAAAATTGGGTAAATATTACAAGAGTATATTATTATTAATAGTTTTGGAATATTATTTGCTATGGGATTTTTGCATTTTAATTTAAGGAGAGAAAATGGAATTTTATAAATCTAAACCATTGATTGTAAGTGCCTTAGCCGGTAGAGATTTAAGAAATAAATTAATTAGCTCAAACATAGCTAATATTGATACTCCTTTTTATAAATCAAGAGATATTGATTTTGAAACAGCCTTAAACGAAAATGCAAATAAACTTTACAAAACTACACAAAATGCACAAATTGCAGCTACAAATTTTATGCATTTTGGAAAAGGTATGAGTAATAAACTAGCAGTTACTAATGAAAGGCATTTACAACCATTAGAATTTGAAAATAGCGAAAATGGAACTATTTTTGCTAGAGATGGACATTTGCAAAGAAATGATGCAAATACCGTTGATTTAGATGTAGAAACAAGTGAATTAAGCAAAAACGCAATTATGATTAGTGCGCTTGATTCTGTGCTAAAAAAACAAAGTGAAGTTGTAAGAACTATAATTGAGAGTAGTTCTAAATTAAGTTAAGGGATAATTTATGGCATTTTTAAGCGATTTTGATATTAGTGGATATGGACTAAGCGCTCAAAGATTTAGAATGAATTTAATTAGCTCAAATATAGCTAATGCAAATACTACTAGAACAAATGAAGGTGGTCCTTATAGAAGGCAAGATGTAGTGTTTAAAGCCGTTAATTTTGATGATGTTTTAAATGAAGAAATTAATTCTAAAAATAGTTTTTTTGAGTATGAAAATCCTTTAAATGACCCTGTAAATTTTCCTGAAGCAAAGCCTGCTGTTATGGGTGTAGTAGTAGATAAAGTAGTAAGAGATGATAAGGATTTTATATTAAAATACGAGCCAAATCATCCCGATGCAAATGCTAAAGGATATGTAGCATATCCTAATATAAATCCTGTTGTAGAAATGAGTAATTTAATTGAGGCAACAAGGGCTTATCAAGCAAATGTGGCAGCATTTACAAGTGCTAAAACAATAGCTCAAAGTGCTATTGATTTATTAAGATAGGAATTTAAAATATGAATAATATTAAAATCAATCCAAGTTTGATTCAAAGTATTGAAAATACCAAATCAAATTCTAATAAAGTTGATAATGGTTTTTCATTTGCAGATGCTTTAAAACAAGAATTAGAAGAGCTAAATAAAGAACAAATTGTATCAGATAAAGCTATGGCTGATGTAGCTACTGGAAATGTGAAAGATTTACATCAAGCAGCTATTGCTATTAACAAGGCTGAAACAAGTATGAAATTTATGTTAGAAGTTAGAAATAAAGCTATTAACGCATACAAAGAGATAAGTAGAACTCAAATATAAAAAATGCAAACACCTTACGAGCCTAGTAAAAAGACTTTTATAGTATTGTTTTTTTTGTTGCTCGCTTCTTTTTTTATTATTTTTTCTTTTGTTAGAAGTAAAACTAATGAAAGGAATGTAGGTAGTATTGAAAGAGGTGAGCGAGTAGGTGCTTTAAATGGAGATATTATTAGTGCTGATGGATATACATTAGTAACTAGTAGAAGAATTTATAGAGCTGAAATTGATATTAGAAGTATTAATTTAGATAAATTAGATTATTTTTTAAAATTATTTCAGATTTATGCCTTTATTGATGATAAAGAAATGAAAGATATTAAAGCAAGATTATTAAAAGCTTTAAAGCAAAAAAAGGTTTATAATTTTGTTTTATCAAAAGATATTGATTCAAAAGCTGCAAGTTATTTACAAGAATTATCTAAAAAACTTTATGTTTCAGGATTTTTTAAATCCTTTAAAAATGCAAATGGAAAAGTAAGCACAAGAAGACTTGAGATAATTGAACATAAAGAAGAAAGAGTTTTTTCTAAAGGAGATATTTTAACCCCAATTCTTGGTTATTCTCAACTAAGTTTAGAAGATGGAATATATTCAAATATTCCAAAAAAAGGTTTGGAAAAATATTATGAGCAGTATTTAAGCCCTAAAAGTGATTATAAAATAACAGGTAGTAAGGATATTGGTGGAAATATAATCATAAATTCTGATAGTTTTTTAAGTGATAGAATTAATGGTAGTAATGTATATTTAAATGTAAATTTAAAGCTTCAAAAAGGGTTAGAAAATATAGCAAGTGTTGCTAGAAAAAATTTTGGTGCTAAGCAAGTAATAATAGGCATTTTAGATAGCAAAGACGCAAGTGTAATTGCACTAGCAACTAGCAAAAGGTATGACCCATATCATAGAAAAAGTGATTTATCGTATCTAAATACCGACGCTGTAGAATTTGAATACGAACCAGGCTCGGTAATTAAACCAATTGCTTTTGCTAATTTATTAAAACTAAATCGTATAACCCCTTTTGAATGGGTAAAGACTTATGGCGGAAGAATGAAGCTTGATAAGTTTTACATAACAGATACACATCCTATGGATAGTATGATTGCTGAAGATATTATAGTTCATTCATCAAATATAGGAATGGTTCAAATTTCTAATAAAGAAAATGTAAAAGAATTAATTAATGGTTATTTGGAATTTAATTTAGGAAATTTAACTGGTATTGATTTGCCTTATGAAAAAGCAGGTTTTATAAAAGATGCTAAAAAAACTTATGAAGTAGAAAAAAATACTATGGCTTATGGATATGGTTTTAGAACCACTTTTATACAACTTTTAGCAGCTTATAATGTATTTAATAATCGCGGAATTTGGATTAGTCCTAAAATTGCTAAATACTATAATGAAGATAAGGAATTAAAAGAAATATATACTAAAACAGAAAAAGAAGTCTTGCCACTTGAAATTGCAAAGCAGATGAATAGGATATTAATAAAAACTGCAAATCAAAAATCTTTAGCAAAATATTGGCCTTTAGGAATTAGCGTAGGTGGTAAAACAGGAACAGCAAGAATTAGTGTTAGTGGAAAATATGAAAGAGAATATAATGCGAATTTCTTCGGTTTTGCAAATGATGAAAACAATAGATACACAATTGGTGTTTTAGTAATGAGTCCTGATAAAGATAAAGAAGGATATTATGCAGCCCAAACAGCTTTACCTGTTGCAGCACTTGCTATTAATCAATTAATAGAAGATGGTTTTTTAAAGCCAAGTTATAATAGAATTGATTAATATTTATTTTATAAAATGCCCCTAAAAACGGATAAATAATGCAAAATATTAAAAATCAAATGATTTCATTTGCTAATGAAATATTAAAAAATTTTAATGGTGCTGTTTTAGGGCTTAGTGGTGGGCTTGATAGTGCTATTGTATTAAGAATATTAAGCGAGTGCGAAAAAAAGCCACATTGTCTTATAATGCCTACTAATATTTCAAATAAAACAAATCTTGATGACGCTATTAATTTAGCAAATAAATATGCTTTAAAATATGAAATTATAAATATTCAAAATATTTTAGATGAATTTATTAAAGCAAGTGGTTCTAATGACAAGGTATTAATAGGAAATTTTGCAGCTAGGATTAGAATGACTTTATTATATGATTATTCAGCTAAGCATAATTTATTAGTAGCAGGGACAAGCAATAAAAGTGAATTAATGTTAGGATATGGCACTATTTGGGGAGATTTAGCCTGTGCTTTTAATATTTTAGGTGATTTTTACAAGAGTGAATTATTTGAGTTTGCTAAATTTTTAGAACTACCTAATAATATAATTAGTAAAAAACCAAGCGCAGACCTTTATGAAGGTCAAGATGATGAGAGTGATATTGGTTTTACTTATACAGAAATTGATAAGTTTTTAAAAAATTATGAAAAAAATATAATTGATAATAATTATATAAAACTATTAGATAGAATAAATAAAAATAAGTTCAAAAGAGAAAATATAAAAATATTTAAAAGGTCATAAATATGAAAGAAATTTCTTGTTTTTTAAATGTAATTACAGAAGATGATAAAGAGTTTTTAATTAAATCATTAGATAATGATATAAATAGTATTAAATTATTAGAAGATAGTTTAAGTGAAATTTATAAAGGTTCTCGTATAGTTTTAACCAATAATCATACAGCAGCACACCATTTGGCTTTAAGTGCGATTGATTTAAAGCGTGGAGATAAGGTAATTTGCTCTGTAAATTCATTTCCAACAATTGCTCAAAGTATTAGATATTTTGATGCTGAACCTATTTTTGTAGATGTTGAGCTTGATAGTTTTAATATTGATATAAAGAGTTTAGAAGAAGCATTAATTAAACATAATCACAAGAAATTAAGAGCAGTTTTTGTAAATCATACCGCAGGACTTGCAGCAAAACTTGATGAAATTAGAGCTTTATGTGAAAAATACAATGTATCTGTAATAAATGATTGTGGTTTTGCACTTGGTATGGAGTATAAAGGCGAATTAGTAGGAACTAAGGATTTAATATCTTCTTTTGGGTTTAATGCTATGAGAAAAGACCCTGTGTTTGCAGGCGGATTTTTAGTAATTAATGATGAAAAAGTTTATGAAAGAGCAAAATTATTAAACTCAAATGGAATTTCATCAAATGCTTGGGGAGATGATGGCAATCTTGGATATTTTTACGATGTAACAGATATTGGACACGAGTATGAAATCACTAAAGTATGTGCGTCTTTGGCTTTATCTAAAGTAAAAAATTATAAATATTACTTAAAAAGAAGAAGAGAAATAGCAAATATTTATAATGAAGAGCTAAAAGGCTTAAAACATATTAAATTGCCTACAACAACCCCAGAACACACATTTTTAAGATACATAATAAAGGTTGATAAAAATAGAGATAATTTTGCTAAAAAGCTAAAAGAAATGGGGATAAATACAGGAATTCATTTCATACCTTTAAATTTCTTAAGCTACTATAAACAAAAATATAATCTAAAAATCAATGATTTTCCAAATGCTTTAGCAAACTATGCTCAGATTTTATCAATACCAATTCATATAAATCTTAGCGATGAAGATGTAAAAAGAGTTTGTGATGCTATAAAAACTCTTGATTCAAGCTGGATTTAATGGGTTTTATTGATAGATATTTTTTTAATCCTAATTTATGGCAAAAGATTTTAATTTTCACTCTTTTGCCATTTTCTTATATATATTCTTTTATTGCTAGTAAAAACTTTAAATCTACAAAGAAAAATGATTTTAAAATTCCAATAATTAGCGTAGGAAATATCAGCGTAGGCGGTAATGGTAAAACCCCATTTTGCAAGGCTTTAAGCGATATGCTTTATCCTATTTATAACGATGATATTTTTATTATTCTTCGTGGTTATAAACGCAAAAGCAAAGGTTTGCTTGTAGTAAAATTGCGTAATCAAATTCTAAGTGATTATTTAAACGCAGGTGATGAAGCATTAGAACACGCTTTATTTACAAAAGCAAATGTAATTGTTAGTGAAGATAGAATTAAAGGTATTCAAAAAGCACTAGATTTAGGTGCAAAATGCGTTATTTTAGATGACGCTTTTTCTAAGACAAATATAAAAAAATTTGATATTTTATTAAACTCAAATATAAAATATAAATATAATTTTACCCTTCCAAGTGGAGCTTATAGACTTCCTAAAAGTTATGAAAAATTTGCAGATTTTAATGCTTATCAAGATTTACATTTTAAAAGGACTTCTTTTATTCAAGACATTAAAGAAGATATGATTTTAATATCAGCTATTGCAAAGCCTTTTAGATTATTGCAATATAAAGATTTAGTAAAAGCTTATTATTTTTATAACGACCATTCAAGCTTTAATAAAGAAGAGCTAATAAATCTTATGCAAAAGCACAATGCAAAATATATTTTGCTAACTAAAAAAGATTATGTAAAAATAAAAGATTTTAATTTAGAAACTATATTAATTGATGAAGAATTAATAATTTTTGATGAGTTAAAAACAGCTATATTTAATTATTTAAAGGAATTTAATGTATCTTATAAAGACAACCAGCAATGATTTAGAATTGCTTAAAAAAATTGCAAATAAAATAATCAAAAAAGAGCTTAGCAAGTGTATTCATATTGCTAAAATTACAAGTATTTATAAATGGGACGGAAAAATTATTAATGATGATGAGTTTAGTTTAGAAATAAAATCAAAAAATATAAAAAAGGTTTATAAAATAATCAAAAAACACCATAATTACGAATGTTTTGAGTTTGTGTATTATAAATTTAAAGCAAAAGATAAGTATTTAGAATTTTTAAAGGAGAAATAATGATATTTTATTCAAGTAGAGATGAAAACATTACGAGTGATTTTGCAAATGCACTTAAAAATCCACTCTCAAGTGATGGGGGATTGTTTTGTCCTAGTAAATTGCAAGTATTTAATAAAGATGAATTAAAAGGTTTGGGTTATAAAGAATTTGCTAAAAAGATTTTTTCAAGTTTGAGTGATGATTTGAGTAATTTTGAAAAGAGTTTAGATGAATATTTAGATTTTGATACTAAAGAGCCTTTTGTTATCAAAAAACTTGATAGTAAAACTGATATATGTGAATTATTTCACGGAAAAACTAGAGCTTTTAAGGACTTAGCATTAGCACCACTTGCAAGACTTATGGATAATGATAAACATTTAATTATCTGTGCTACTAGCGGAGATACAGGCCCAGCAACTCTTAGTGCATTTAGTAAAAACAAAAGCTCAAAAGTAGTTTGTATTTTCCCAAAAGGAAAAACAAGTGCTGTTCAAGAGCGTCAAATGGCTAATGTAGATTATGGTAATTCTTTAGTTTTAGCAATTGATGGTAATTTTGATGATGCTCAAAGCACATTAAAAAATCTATTAAATGATAAAGAATTTAAAGAAATTGTAAAAAATCAAGGCTTAAATCTAAGTGCTGCAAATTCACTTAATTTTGGAAGAATTACTTATCAATTGCTATATCATTATTATCTTAGTCTTCAATATAAAAACCCAATAAATGTGATAATTCCTAGTGGGAATTTCGGTAATGCACTTGCTTGTTTTTATGCTAAGCAAATGGGTGCAAATATAGATAAAATCAAAATCGTAAGCAATGAAAATACAATTCTTTATGATTTCTTTACTACAGGCGAATATGATTTAAGAAATCGTGAGTTTAAATGCACTTATTCTCCTGCTATGGATATTTTAAAATCATCAAATCTTGAACGCTTAATGTATTATTTCTTCGGAGCTATTAGAACTAAACAATTATATTTAAGTCTTGAAAGTGATAAATATTTTAAAATCACTAAAGATGAACTTGCTAGATTAAAAGAACATTTTATAGCTTATAAATGCAGTGATACCGAAACTTTAGAAAATATTAAAGCTTATAAAAATTATTTATTAGACCCACACACAGCAACAGCGATTAATGCTCTTGATGATAGTTTTAATGTGATTTGCTCTACTGCTGAATGGACTAAATTTACCCCTAGTATTCAAAAAGCTTTAGGCATATTTAAAGATGAATTAAGCGGCATTAAAGATTTGGCTAAAAAGTATAATTATAAGCTTAATGATAGTCTTTTAAATGCTTTAAATTCAACTAATTATTATGCAAAAGATATAAAAGTAGATGAGATTAAAAAAACAATAATAGAATGGATAAAACAATGATTATAATTCCTGCTAGACTTAAATCAAGTCGTTTTAGTGAAAAGATTTTAGTGCCAATCAAAGGCATTCCTATGTGTATTTACACAGCTTTAAATGCTAGTAAGGCTGATAGGGTTGTGATTGCTACTGATAGTTCTAAGGTATTAGAATTGGCAAAAGAATATAATTTAACAGCTATTTTAACAAAGCAAACTCACGAAAGTGGGACTGAAAGATTAGCTGAATGCGTTGATATTTTAGGTCTTAATGATGATGAACTAATTATAAATCTTCAAGCAGATGAGCCTTTATTTGAGCTTAGTAATTTAATTAAGTTTAAAGAATTTTGCAATGAATTTAAGAATGAATTTTTTATGGCGAGTTGCTATACTATAAAAGATACTCCAAGTGATGAAAATATGGTAAAAGTAGTCCTTGATACTAAGCAAAATGCTATATATTTTTCAAGAGCACCAATTCCTTATGATAGAGATAAAAAGGGTGTAAAATACAATCATCATTTAGGCATATATGCTTATACAGCTAAGTCTTTAAAAGAATTTATAACTCTTAAATCAAGTTTAGAACATATTGAAAAATTAGAGCAATTAAGAGCTATTGAAAATGGCAAAATCATTAAAATGTGCGAGATTAATACAAAGTCTTTTGGTATTGATACAAAGGCTGATTACGAAAGATTATTGCAGGTTTTAGAAAATGACAAATGAGCTAATTTTAGCCATTATTAGTATTGTATTTTTTATAGTTTGCATTATTTTTTATATTCGTTATATAAATATTTTTAAGAGTGAAAGCTCGCTTAAAAACGAGTTTTTATCTCTTGCTAAAGATAAAGAATATTTGAGTGTTTTGAGTGAGAATTTAAAACAAGAATTAAATAATTATAAAAATAATTTAGTGCAAATTGAAAATGAAAGAAATAATTTAAATATTCAAAACTCGGCTTTAAGCGAAAAAATAAGTAATCTTGAAAATGATTATAAAGAATTAAAAAATGAGAATAATTTTATAAATGCTGAAATAGCAAACAAGCGTAATCAAAATGAAATTTTAAATACAGAACTTTCAAGGCTAAATGAAGAGCTTAAAAATACTAAAGAGCAATTTGAAAAAGAGTGCGAAAACTTAAAAAATACAAAAGATATTTTAGATAATTTATCTTCTAAATACCATTTAGAAAATGCTAAAAACGAAGCTTTAAACGAAAAAGTAAAATTGTATGAAAACAATTTAAAATCTTTAGAAGAAAAATATGAAAATACTTTAAAAACCTTAGAAAATAACCTAAAAGAGCAAAATGAAAAAAGCTCAAAATTAATTTATGAAGAAAACACAAAAGTATTATTAAATAATTCAAATGAGCTTTTAAACAAGATTTTTAGCCCTTTAAAGGAGCAAATTAGCGAATATGAAAAAGCTTTATTAAAGCAAAATACAAGTATAGAAAACAATATAAAAACAATGTTTGAAACAAGTCAGAATTTGGGTAAAAAGGCTGATGAATTTGCTAATATTTTAAAAGGTGATAAAAAGGCTCGTGGGGATTTTGGCGAGATTATGCTTAAGCAGTGTTTATTATCTAGTGGGCTTGTTGAAAACGAGCATTTTTTTATGCAAGAAAGCTTTAAAGATAGTGATAATAATACAAAAAGACCAGATGCGATTGTGTATTTTGAACCTAACAAATGCGTTATTATTGATTCTAAGTTTTCTTTACCAAGTAGTGATAATTTAGAAGTTTATAAAGATGAAATTGCAAATAATTTAAACGCTAGGATAAATGAACTTGCGAAAAAAGATTATGAATTAGCAGTTGATTTTGCAAATGAATATGTGATTTTATTTGTGCCTTATCAAAATATTTTAGATTTAGCCTTAGAAAGTGATTCGCATATTTTTAAAAAAGCCGAAGCTAAAAAGATATTTTTAGTAAGTCCTACTACGCTTTTTATGGGACTTAAAATGATTTATTTTGGCTGGAAAAACTATGAAGTAAATCAAAACGCTTTAAAAGTCTTTAATGAATTTGGTAAATTTTATGATAAATACGCTAGTTTTTATGAAGATTATGAAAAATTAAAAAAACAATGCGAAAATGGTTTTTTAAAAATTGATACTCATTTATATGGTAAAGGTAGTATTAGTTCTCGTTTAGAAAATCTAAAAGCCTTAGGTATTAAAAACAAAAAAGAATTAAGCGAATTAGCAAAAGATTTAAAAGATAGTGAAATTACTAGATTGATTGATGAAAAATAATTAAAGTATTAATTATTTTTAAAAGTTTTATAGATTAAATAATAAATTATAAATCCTTTTAAAAGTTCTATTTTAAGGGGATTTTTTTAAAATTTTTGAATTGTTTTTTTAAAAAAATTTGTTATTATTTATAAGCATACATTTAGGAGAGAAAATGATTTTTTTAATACCATTAATTATATTTATAGGAATACTTTTTGGGATTGATTACATATATTTTCAAGATGATGATAATAATGTAAAACAAGAAAAAGTTATAAAAAAACAAGAAGTAAGCAATGTAGATGAATATATCAAAAAGTATACAAAATGATAAAACAAGCTTTAATTGATACTTTTGCCGTTGCTGTTGCTTATATAGTAATTGGTATTGCATTTGGCATTCTTGCTTATTCAAATTCTTTTAGTTTTTTTGAAGTTTTTGTGGCTGCTGTTTTTGTTTTTTCTGCGTCATTGCAATTTTTATTATTATCTTTACTTAGCTCGGGTGCTAGTTTAGTAGAGATTTTAATAGCTTCAAGTTTGCTAAATCTTAGACATTTTTTCTATGTTTTAGGAGCTTTAAAATATTTTAGAGATTTAGGCTTTATAAAATACTATGCGATTTTTACTTTAACTGATGAGAGTTTTGCCTTACTTAGTGCAAAAGATTATGATAAAAAAACTGCCGTATTAATTCTAACTTTTAATCATTTTTATTGGATTTTTGGTTGTATTGTAGGGTATTTTATAGCAAGTTTTGCTAAGGCTGATTATAGTGCTTTAGGATTTTCTTTAAATGCTTTATTTATAGTTTTAGCTTACGAACTTTACATAAAACATAAAGAAAATAAAGTATTTTTCATAGCCTTAACTCTTGGGCTTATAGGTTTATTTTTCATAGATAAACAATATATGATGTTAAGTTGTATTTTTTCAGGAATTTTTATATTGATTTTAGGAAAGAAATTATGTCTTATACGATGAGTGCTTTATTAATTGCTGGTTTTAGTGCTGTTGTTTTAAAGGCTTTAGCTTATATATTTTTTGGGACAAAAAAACCAAATGAGCTTTTAATGTATCTTGAAAAACATATGCCACTTTTAATTATGGTTATCTTAGTTTGCTTTTTATATAAAGGATTAGATTATGAAAACCCACCTTATGCAAGTGATTATTTGGTGGCTGGGCTTGTTGCCTTAATCTCTCATATAATGTTTAAAAAAGGTTTTATTAGCATTATTTTAGCAACTTGTGTTTTTTATGTTTTACACGAAATTATTTTTTAGGAATTTACATTGAGATATAGTGTTTTATTACTTAGTTTATTGTTTTTGAGTGCTTGTGGTGGTGGCGGTGGTGCTGCTAGTGTAGAGCCAAATAATTCAAATAATCAAAGCACAATTAATAAAGATTATACAAATTATTTGCCTACTGCTAATTTTAATTTAGAAGATAGTTTATACAATAGTAGTTATTTAAAATTCACACCGCAAAATTCTTCATCAAGCTATGTTACAAATATAGGCTTTAGCTCTAATTGGAATCAAGGTTTTTTAGGAACAGGAATAATCTTAGCTATCCTAGATACAGGGACAAGTGATTTAAGCAAATTAGCTTTTAATAATCATTATGAATATAAGGAAGTAGATAGAGCGCATTGGAAATCACTAGATTATAGATTAAAAAATACTAATTTTACTGCTAACACTTACAAAAGCTCTGTTTTGATTAATGAAAAAACAAACGCAAATGCAACTCATGGAATGCTAGTAATGAATACAGCAAGTTATTTAGCAAAGGATATAAGATTTGCTAATGTGCCTTTACCTTTACTTGATTCAGATGGAAATAAGTTAAGTTCAGGAGATGATATAAATCTTGCTGCTACAATTGATTATTTATCAAATAGCGGGGTAAGGTTTTTTAACCGCTCATTTGCAAGAACAAAAACAATAGATACTAGTGAAGATAATATTGGGGTATTTTATCCAGCAATTATGCAAAATAATGCTCTTGTAGTTAGTTCAGCGGGAAATGAGGAAACAACAGGAGATTTTTCAGCTCATGCTTTGCCTATTAATAGCCCACTTAGAAAAGGTTGGATAATTGCACTTGGTTATTATGATGAAAAACCAAAAGAAGATTACAAAAATATTTATTATATTATGGATAATGGGGTTAAAAAATATGTATATTCTGCAGGAAATACTTGCAAAAAATATGGTTGGGATGATTGTATAGCAGCTCCTTTTGTAATAAATAATAATGCAGGAACTAGCTTTAGTGCCCCAGCTATTTTAACTCTTGGTGCTTTAATTTATGAAAAATATCCTTGGATGAGTAATGATAATATTAAAGAGAGTATTTTTACAACGGCTTATAAGGTTTATGGAGCAAGCGAAAGCGATATTAAAGCTCATTTTGGAGAAGGCATTATAAATCCAGCAAAGGCAATGAATGGAGTTGCAAGTTTAAGGCATGATTTTAATGCTAATGTAGATATAGATAATTTATATGTATTCTCAAATGATATTAGTGGTAATGCAGGGCTTATTAAAGATGGGATTGGAACTCTTGCTTTAAGTGGAAAAAATACTTTTACAGGAGATATAAGTATTAAAAAAGGTGTTTTGTGGCTTAGTAATTCAAATAAAGCTAGTATTACTAATAATTCTATATTAAGAATGAGTAATGCTAGTGCTGCAAATTTAACTAATAATGGAATTTTAGTTAATGAAGGAATGGAAGTTAATAATCTAAAATTAGCTAATACAAGCGTAGTTTATACAAATATAGGCGAAAAATTTAATGTAATTAATAAAGCTACTCTTAATGGGGATTTAAATGTAGTTGGGGTTAAATACGGCTATACCTTAAATAAAGAAAGAGAAAATATCTTAACAGCAGGAAGTATTGAAGGTGAGTTTAAAAATATAAAACCAAATTCTACATTTTTGAAATTAAGCGAACCAATATATGATAAAAATAATTTAAGTATTAAGGTAGATAAAATTGATGATTTAAATACTTTACCTGAATTAAATGCTTATGCTAAGAAAAATTACACAAGTTTATTTTCAAAATTTGATAGATTGCTTTATGAAACAAAAAAGCCTGATTTACCATTGGATAAGGCAAATTATAAAGAAGTGAATTTAAATGGTAATTTACGCGAAAATGAGTTTTTAAAATACAATATGATTGCAAATGCGATAATAAATACAACAAAAGATGAATTAGCATCTACTACAAAATTATTATTTGCAGAAGATATTTATACAAACTCAATTTTAAATATCGCAAGGATAAAATCACTAAATAAAATAAGTTTTGATAATTTTGGAGTAAGTTATAATTACAATAAAATTAGTGATTTAAAAGAAAGTTCAAGTGAATATAAAATAGCTAATAATTTTGATAATTTAGGTCTTGCTTTTGTTTATAATGACGCTAGGATTTATAATGATAATTTTAAAAACAATTCAAGAACTTTAGGCTTTTTAGCAGGTTATAAAATAGATTTAGATGATTATTATTCTAAGAATTTGATTTCGTATTTTGATATTAAAAATAATGCAAATAGATTTGATTTAAGCTCAAAATTTAAAAATAAAGCCTTTTTAATCTCAAGTGAATTAGGATTAAATAATAATATTAGTCCTTATTTTAGGTTAAATTATTTAAAGTATTTTCAAGATAGTTTTAGTGAAAATAGCAATCTATTAGCTTTATCGTTTAATAAGTTTAATAAAGACTTTTATTATGCTAATTTAGGAATTAATTCTAATTTTGCTTTTAAAAAGCTAAATCTTAAAACTTATGCTGATTTAGAATATAATTTCAATAAAGATTATTATTTTTTAGCTAAATATGATTTTTCTGATGAATTAAAAATATCAAATGGCTTTTATAAACAATATTTATTTAATTTAGGTATTAATTTATCTTATCGTTTAAATGATAAAGTTAATTTTAATTTTGATTATAATAATTCATTTGCTAAGAATTATTTTGCAAATAAATTTAATTTAGGATTTTTATATGAATTTTAAACTATCATTAATTGCTTCTATATTTTTATTAAGTGCTTGTGGTGGTGGAGGCGAAGCTAATACTCAAACTCCTAATATAAAATCTTCACAAGATACTTCTACTTCAAGACCATATAAACCTACAGCTAAAGTATCAACTAATGAGAATTTTCAAAACATAGTTGAAAATGCCAAAATAACTTCGGATTATTCTAATTTGCCTGTAATTAATACACCTAAAAAAACCAATATAGCCACTAAGTTAAATACCAAAACTGATACTGCTACTATTAGTGTTTTTGCTAAGCTTTATGATACAAATTTAGCTACTTTTCAAAGTGCAAATAATCCATCAAGCTATTCAAACAAAGAAGTTTCAAGGTCAAATAATAATCAAACCAGCTATGGATTTAGCCCTAATTGGAATCAAGGCTTTTTAGGAAAAGGAATAATTATCGGGGTAAATGATTCGGGGACTGATGATTTAAAAAATGTCTTAGCAAATAAGCATTTTGATTATAAAAAGACAAATCATACTAAATGGAATTCATTGGCAAATAGGATAGATGATGATAATTTTATAAGTAAAAACTATTCAAATTCTATTTTAAAAGATAGTAATAATAGCCCTATTTTACACGGCAAAAATGTAATGAATACTGCAAATACAATTGCAAGTGAGATTAAATTTGCAAATATAGTAAATCCTATTAGTAAAAGTGAAATTGGCGATGATATTAATTTAGCCGCTACAATTGATGCTTTATCAAATAGTGGAGTTAGGTTTTTTAATCAATCTTATGAATATAGTAATTTAGATTATTCAAGTCCAAATACAGGCATATTTTATACGGCAATTATGAAAAATAATGCTTTAGTTTTTAACGCAGCAGGTAATATTACTGATAATATTAACAAGCCTTTTACAACCCACGCAATCCCACTTGATAGTCCTTTAAGAAAAGGTTGGGTAATTGTTTTAGGATATAAAACCAATGCTGCAAGAGCAGATGAATATGGTAAGCATTTTTACATACAAGATAATGATGGAGCAATTAAAGAAGTTTTTCATCACGGAAATACTTGCAAGAAAAATGGTTGGGATGATTGTATTTCAGCTCCTTTTGAGATAAATGGAGTTGAAGGCACAAGTTATAGCACCCCAATAACTGCTAGTGTGGCGGCTTTAATTTATGAAAAATACCCTTGGATGAGTAATGATAATATTAAAGAGAGTTTATTTACAACCGCATTTAAGGTTACAAGCACTACAAATAATGCTGATGATATTAAGGCTCGTTTTGGGGTAGGGATTTTAAATCCTACTCGTGCTATGAATGGGGTTGCTGAGTTTAGAAAAGACTTTTATGCTAATGTGGATTTAGATAATTTATATGTATTTTCAAATAATATTAAAGGTGATTTTGGTCTTATTAAAGATGGAATTGGGACTTTAGTATTAAGTGGGGATAATACTTTTAAAGGTAATAGCGAGATTAAAAACGGCACATTGTGGCTAACTGGCAAGAAAAATCAAGCACATTTTACAAATACAAATGGTGTTTTAAGAGTAAGCAATACAACTGCAAGTGGTATTACAAATAATAGTGTTTTAATAAACGAAGGTTTAACTTTAGGTAGCCTTGAATTAGGTGCAAATAGCAAGATTTATTCTAATTTAGGCGAGAGTTTTAGAGTTTTAGGTAATGCTAAATTAGACGGGGAATTTAATTTAGTAGGTGTTAAATCAGGTGCGAATATAACTCAAGGTCAAAATGTAGATATTCTAACGGCAAGAAGCATTGAAAATAGATTTAAATCGGTGCAATCATTAGTAACTTTTTTAGAAATTAATGAGCCAACTTATACTAATGATAAAGTAAGCGTTATGGTTAAAAGAATTGATTTAAATAAAATTAATAATTTAAATGATTTTGCAAGCAAAAATTATCAATTATTGTTTAATCAACTTGATAATTATTTAGAATACGAAGTTGGTAAAAGAGATAAAACAAGCGATGATTTAGCTTATAATAATATTAATTTAGATGGGCATTTAAGTGAAGCTGAATACAATTTAAGAAGAGCTGATTTGTTTTATGCTAGTATTTTAAATACTACCCAAGACGAATTAGCAAAAAATACAAATAAGCTTTTTGCTAATGATTTATACGATAATAGTTTAATGAATATTGCAAAGGTTAAAAGTATTCAAGCAAATGATTTAAAAGATGATTTTAATATAGAACAAAGCTATAAATATAATAAAATTAATTCTTTAAAAGAAAGCTCGAATGAGACTTTAATTAGCAATGCTTTAATAAAAGATGATTTTAAATTCGCTTTAGGTTTTGTTTATAATAATTCAAATATTTATAATGATGATTTTAAAAACAATGCAAGAACTCTTGGCTTAATTGCTAATGCGAATTTTAATTTAGATGATTTTTATATCAATAATAAATTAAGTTATATTAATACTTTAAATAAGACAGAAAGATTTGGCAATTATGCGAAATTTTATGATAATTCTTTAGCATATACTTTAAAATTTGCTTATAAATTGAATGATTTTTATCCTTTTGTCGCTTTAAATGGTATTTTTTATAAACAAAATTCTTTTAATGAATTAGGCAATGATTTTAGCGTAAGTATTAATAGCTTTAAAAAGTTTTTTACTTATTCAAATATAGGACTTGAGTATAAGAAAAATTTAAATTATTTAAACTTGTTAGCTAGTGTTGATTTAGAATATAATTTTTACAAACATTATTTATTAAAGGCAAAAAATATAAGCTATCAAAATAGCATTGATATTAGTAATGGTTTTTCAAAAAAACTATTAACTAATATTAATTTAGGTTTAGGTTATTCTTTTAACGATAGGCTTAATCTTGGGATAAATTATAAGTTAAATTATGCTAAAGATTATTTTGCTAATAAGTTTATGTTGGGTATTAATTATAATTTTTAAGGAGCTTTAATGAGAGTTTTTAAGTTTGGCGATAATATAGATACAGATTTAATCATAGCCGCAAGATATTTAAATACAAGTGATGAAAAAGTATTAGCTAGTTATGTTATGGAAGATGCTAGACCTGGATTTTTTAAAGAAATTAAAGAAAATGATTGCATAGTTGCAGGAGAAAATTTTGGCTGTGGTTCTAGTCGTGAGCACGCACCAATTGCTATTAAAGCTGCAAATATTAAATGTGTAATCGCAAAAACTTATGCGAGAATTTTTTATAGAAACGCATATAATACTGGGCTTTTAATATTAGAGTGTAACGATACTGATAAAATTGCAGAAAATGATGAATTAGATATAGATATTACAAATGGAATTATTAAAAATATCACAAAAAACGAAAGCTATAAAATAAATCCAATCCCTGTATTTATGCAAGAATTATTAAATGCGGGTGGTTTGATTGAATACGCTAGTAAGGTTGCAAAATGAATAAAATTTGTGTAATTAAAGGCGATGGAATAGGCCCTGAAATAATTAATGAAGCTATAAGAGTTTTAAAAGTAGTTCGCCCTGATTTAGAATATACTGAATGCTTAATGGGTGGGGCTGCGATTGATGAGGTTGGAGTTCCTTTACCACAAGAAACTATTGATGTAGCATTAAATTCTAATGCAGTTTTATTTGGTGCAATTGGTGGAGAAAAATGGGATAAGCTAGAACGCCATTTAAGACCTGAGAGTGGATTATTAGCACTTAGAAAAGCTTTAGGAGTATTTGCAAATCTTCGTCCTGCTTTTGTATATGATGGACTTGAAGAGCTTAGCACTATTAAAGCTAGTGTTGTAAAAGGCGTTGATTTACTTGTAGTAAGAGAATTAACGGGTGGAATTTATTTTGGACAACCTAGAGAAAAACTAGCAGATAGAGCTTATAATACAATGGTTTATACTCGTGATGAGATAATTAGAATTGCAAAAATTGGTTTTGAAAGTGCAATGAAACGCCGCAAAAAATTATGTATGGTAGATAAGGCTAATGTGCTTGAAACTTCAGCTTTATGGAGAGAAGTTTGCGATGAGTTGGCTGTAAATTATCCTGAAGTTGAATTAAGCTATATGTATGTAGATAATGCTGCTATGCAACTTATTAAAAATCCAAAGCAATTTGATGTGATTTTAACGGAGAATTTATTCGGAGATATTTTAAGCGATGAAGCTAGTATGGTAGTTGGCTCAATCGGATTACTTGCAAGTGCTAGTATAGGTGGAAAAGTTGGACTTTATGAGCCAATTCACGGAAGCGCTCCTGATATTGCTGGTCAAGGCATAGCAAATCCAATTGCTACAATTTTGAGTGCTGCTATGATGTTAAGATTTGCATTAAACGATGAAGTATCAGCATTAAAAATAGAAAACGCAGTAAAAAGAGTAATAAGCGAAGGCTATGGATGTGCTGATTTAGCTAATGCAAAAATTAAATTAAATACCCAAGAAATGGGCGAATTAGTAGCGAAGTATTGCTAATGCAAACAATAACCGCAGCAAAGATTTATGAAGAACAAGGGCTAAGAGAAGAAGCCCTTGAAATATATAAAAATATTTTAAAGCGTGATAAAAACAATCAAGCAGCTAAAGAAGGTATTTATAGATTAAGTGGTGCTAAGGTGCATAAACTTGAGCTTAATTTATTAATGTATGATTTTTTTATGAATGCTAAAAGCGAACAAGAATATAATGAGTTTAAAAGGTGGCTAATAAATATATGAATAATGAAGAATTATCACAAATGATTGATAGATTATCTCAAGTAGCAGCAGAAGAGATTAAAAAAGAATATGAAAAAACTGAAGAAGAGCAAATAAATGAAGTAAAAGCAGTAAATGAAATCAGTAGCGAAGAAGAGATAATAGCTAAGATTGAAGATATTCAAAGAGCTAAAGAAACTACTAGCACAGCTATGCTATCAACTTATGAAAAGCAATATTTATTGAAAATTAAAGAAAGAATTTTGGTTCTTTTTGAAGCTTTAAACACCAAGCAAAATGAAGAAGATTTACAAAAAAGATTAGAAATAACAATATCTTTTATTGAATTTTTACTAGCAAGTATTGAAGAGCGTTTAAAAAATTAATGCTTCCTTGGGATGATGAGACTTTTTTAACAATACAATCAATTTTATCAAAATACACAAAAAGAGCTTATTTTGTGGGTGGTTGTGTTAGAGATATTTATCTATGCAATAATACAAATGATTATGATATAGAGATTTATGATGTAAGTCCTAGTAAAATGGAGCAGGTTGCTAAAGAATTAAACGCTTTAGGTGTAGGCAAAAGTTTTTTTGTATATAAAAAAGCAAATTATGATTTAGCACTTGCAAGAACAGAGAAAAAAACAGGCGATTTACATACGGATTTTCGTGTAAAAGTTGAAAAAAGCATATACAAAGGCTCGCTTAGAAGAGATTTTCGTATGAATACAATAATGATTAATATTTTTACACAAGAAATAATAGACTTACATAAAGGCATTCAAGATTGTAAAAAAAAGCTAATTAGAATAGTGAATTATTCTACATTCAAAGAAGATTCGCTAAGGCTTTTAAGATTTATTCAATTCATTGCTAGATTTAAGCTAAAGACTAAGAAAAAGGATTTAAGGTATCTAAAAAAAATTGATATTTCAAACCTTAGCAAGGATAGAATTTATAATGAATTAATAAAATTATTTGAAGCAAAATACCCTGAAATTGGGCTTTATTATTTATATAAGCTAAATTTATTTGAAAAATGTTTTGGTTTTAGCGTTAGCAAATATGAATTTTTTGCTGTTTTAAAAAAGATTAAAGATAATAAGAATTTAGTTTGTAAGGAAAAAAGATTTGCTTTAATGTTTTTTTATTTTATTGATTATTTTAATATATATTATCAATTTATGCCTTATAAAAAAATGCTTTTCTTTTTAACAAAAGAGCCAAATTTTAATGATTTAAATGACTATAATTTATGTAAAATTGCTATTAAAATGCCGCTTAGAGAGTGGCTTGGGCTAAATAAGGATATTGTAAAACGAGCTAAAGAATTAGGAATTTATAATGACAAAATAAAAGTCGTATATGAGAATATTAGCTCAAAAGAAGAAGCACTAATATGCGAAGAAAAAGCCATTAAGGAGTATATGAAAAATGTTTAATATAGTTTTAGTTGAGCCAAGAATTGCAGGAAATGTAGGGACAATAGGTAGAATGTGCTATAACTTAGGTTTTAAATTGCATCTTGTTGGACCTCATTTTTTGGATTTTTCAAGTAAAAAGATTATGCACGCAGGTCTTGATTATTGGGATAAACTTGAGCCAATTTTTTGGGATAATGCAAAGGATTTTTTAGCTAATAATGATATTGCTAAAATGAAATTCGCTAGCACAAAATCAAAAAATCCTTATTTTAACGCTAGTTTTAATGAAGGAGATTTTATAGTGTTTGGAAGCGAGAGTTTTGGTTTGCCACAGCCTGAAATTAAAGAGATTTTAAGTAATGAAAATACCTTTTTAATACCTATGAAAAGTTATGGCAGGTCGCTTAATCTAGCTCAAAGCGTTGCGTTTTTAAGCTCGGAAGCCTTAAGGCAGAATTTTAAAAATTTTAGTATTTAGTATTTATCTAGTTACTACTAACTAGATAAATTATTTTTTCTAAACAAAAGCAAAGAATTAAACACCACAACAAGCGATGAAATACTCATAAGCATAGCACAAAGTGCAGGATTTAAATGCAAATTAATCTCGCTAAAAACCCCGCAAGCTAGAGCAATTCCTATGAAATTATAAAAAAACGATATGAATAAATTTTGCTTAATCTTACTATAAGCTTTATCAAAAATCTCAAAAAGTTTTATGATTTTAATCAAATCATTTTTTAGCAATATCGCATCGGCTTTATTTTTAGCAATTGCATTTGCGTTACTAAATGATATACCAAAATTAGCCGTTCTTAATGCCTTAATATCATTAGCCCCGTCCCCAATAAATACACTTTTTGCGTTTAAATTCTTTATTATCGCAGCTTTATTTTCAGGTGTAACTCTAAAATAATATTCGCTAATTTCTAGTTTGTTTGCTAGATTTTCTACTCTTTCTTTACTATCTCCGCTAATTATTATTATTCTTTTATTGAGTGATTTTAAAAAGCTAATTAATTCTTTTGCATTTTCGTTAATTTCGTTTTCTAAAGTAATTTTGCCTAAATATAAATCATTTTTATAGCATAAAAACTCATTTTCGCAAGGTTTTATTTCTACTTTTAAATTCTCATCAGTATAAATTAAAGAATTATCCTTTAAAGCACAAGTTCCATTTAAATCTAAAAAATCAGTAAAATTATTCGTAATACTCTTAGCTATTGGGTGATTTTGAGTATTTTCAATACTTGCAATTAGCCTAAAATCAGCTTCACTTAAATCATGTGATATTTTTTGCACGGAATTTGTAAGTGTGCCTGTTTTATCAAAAACAAAGCATTCTATATCTTTTATTGAGTTAATTAGCTCTGGATTTTTTAAAATTATTCCTTCTTTAAAGCATAAATTAATGCAAATTACTATTACCATAGGAATTGCAAGTCCTAAGGCACATGGACATGAAATTAACAACACACTACTAACATAAAAAAACACTTTAGAAGAATCTATAAAATACCAAACAAGTCCTGTAATACTAGCAATTATACAAATTATTAATACAAAATATTTGCTAATCTTATCAACTAATTTAAAGGCTTTTAAATCCTTATTATTAGCTTTCATTGCTTCATCTTTAAGCTTTTCAAGTGAGCTTTCATAATAAGTGCTAGTTGCTTTTATCTTTAATAATTCGCCCTTATTAATGCTACCTGCATAGACTAATTCTCCTATTTTTTTGCTTAGACTAAAGCTTTCTCCGCTAATAACGCTCTCATCAATTAAGGCTTCATTTAGACATATCCCATCTACTAAGATTTCTTCGCCGTTTTTAATAAGCAGCTCATCATCTTTATTTATTTGATTAGCTTTTATTATTTTATTGTTTGCTAGGGTTATTGTAGGGATTTTGTTTGGTGTGATTAAAGAATTTGCTTTAGCTTTTGCTTTATTTTCAATAAATTTTCCAAGCCTAATCACAAAGCAGACAAAAGTGCTTTCAAAAAAGAAATGATGATGAATACTAAAAAATGAATAAAAATAATTAATGCTAATTCCAAGTACTACAAGTAAATCCATTCCATAGCTTTTATGAAATATTACTCTTTTATAAAAATCAAGCGAAAGTAAAATAGCCAAACTTGCAAAAACACAAGAGAATAAAAAGCTAAAATCAATAAAAGTTAAAACACTAAAAATCGCTAAAAAAATTAGCCTAATGCCTTCGTAAGTATTTTTTGCATTTATTTTTTCTAAGCTTACTTCAAAGCCTAGTTTTTTGATAGCAAAAATTAGCTTTTCACTATCAAAATCATCATTTACACTAAATTCTCCAAATTTATTGATAAAATCAACCCTTGCATCTATTACGCCTAATTTTAAGGCTTCTTGTTTGATTGAATTAGCACAATTTACACAATGCATTCCATTAATAAAAAGCCTTATATTTTTCATACTAATTTACCTAATCTAAATCCTAATTCTAAAAGCTCATCTTCAAATTCTTCTTTATTCGCATTTATAAAAATATATTTTAAATCATCACTAAAATTAATTGTCCCAAAATCTTCTTCTAAAGCATTTTTTATCTTATTTACACAATGATTGCAATTTACATTAAAAATCTCATATTTTTTCATTTTATCTCCTTTAAAAAATGTAGCTTTCCCCATCATCTGGGATTAAAACTCTATCGCTTAAATTATTCTTATTTACAAATTCTTTTAAAGCTTTTCTAGTTAAAATACAATGATTAATAGCTTCTAAATGAACGGCTATTATCTTGCTAGTTGATATTTTAGCAATATTTTTAATATCGTTTTCATTCATAATAATACTATCATCAAATCCTAAAACCATAGCATTTCCAGCATTTACAATAACAATATCATGATTTTGTTTTAAAGTATTTTCAACATCTTTTGTTAAAACACTATCTCCTATTAAATAAACACTTTTACAATCTTTTGCACTAAAAATAACTCCCATAGTATCACCTAAAAGCCTTGCTAATTCTTCGTTTTTATATATTTCTTCGCTTCCGTGTTTTGCTTTAGTTTTTGTTAGTTTTACTCCTTGAAATTCTAAAGTATCGCTTAAAATCTCAAGATTTTTAAATCCTAAATCTTTAAAATTATTATAATCTTGATTATCTTGAACGAAAACTTTAATATTTTTATCTAATTTTTTACAGGTATACTCATCTATATGATCTAAATGATTATGAGTAATTATTACAGCATTTACATCATTTATAATTTCTTCAAAACTAAATGGCAAATCCACTAAAGGATTTTTTAAATGTGAATTATAAGTATTTGCAAAACCTTCATAAGTGCCTTTTGGTGCCAACATAGGGTCTATTAAAAAACACACATTATTTATAGTGATTTTTACACAAGCACTTCTAATTAATTGAACTTTTGTATTCATAAAATCTCCTTAAATTAAATTAAAGGATAGATATTATCTTTTTTAAAAATAATTGTAAATTACTTACTTTTTCGTATGTATGATAAGCTTTTTTCATTTAAAGCATTAAATAATTTCTTTTCTTTTAAAACTTCAATGCCTATTTCTTGAAAAATAATAATAGCTTTTAACATTTGCTTTCCACGATTTGTTAAAAAATATTCTACTTTTAGTGGATAGCCATCATAAGTTATTTTATCTACTAAGCCATTTTCTCTTAATTGATTTAGGTGTTCAAGAAGCATTTTTTGACTAATTCCAATTATATCTTTTTGTAATTTTGATAAAGAAGAATTACCTAAACTTAATTGAAAAATGATTATGCTTTTCCATTTTCCATTTATCATATTTGCAGCTATTTGCAAAGGACAGGTTACATTATTCATATTTATTTGCATAAAAACTCCTTATACTTACAAATTCGTAAGTAATTTACATTTACTTAAATATGAATTATAATCATAAAAATTAAAAAGGATTAAAGTTATCCTAAAACTAAATTTAAAGGAAAAAACAATGACTTGCACCTATCAAGACTTAATTCATAAACCAATAAAACAACATTCAAACAATCATTCTTGTAATCACTCACACCATAATCATTCACACCATAATTCTAATCACTCCCACGAAC